>CAYYSW010000104.1:0-8595 GCA_964474395.1 uncultured Halobacteriales archaeon | reverse complement strand
TCGTCGGGGCGCTTCGCGAGGTTGTAGATGCGAGCGCTCATCGAGTCGCGGGCGACGTCGATGACGTCCCGGAAGTCCACCTCGGGCGACCCTTCGCTGCGGATCATGACGGTGGCGTGCCCGCGCTGGGAGTGGCCCGGCTGGGGGACACGTTCGAGGAACTCGTCGATGACCTCGCGTTCGACCTGCAGGTCCTCCAGGGTGCTGCGCGCGCGGGCGGCCGACATCCCCTGCGAGCAGGGACAGACGGTCATGCCGACGACGCGCGCGCCGATCTCCTCGTGGGTGCCCTCCTCGGAGGCGGTGGCGCTGGCGATGATGTCCGCCGTCGACTGGGTGACGCGGTCGGACTCGGGCGTGCGGTCGTGGGTGACGTACGTCGCCTCCATGCGGACCTCCGCCTCGGTCGTGTAGTCGTGTTTCTCGAGGAGTCGCTCGGCGGCGTCGCCACAGACGTCCTCGACGCGGTAGGCGGTCTGGCTGACCGCCGCCTCCAGCGTCTCGTCGATGACCTCCATGTTGCGGCTCATGTCCGCGCCCTTGCGCCAGGAGGGCAGGTCCACGAACACCTCGAAGTCAGCCATCAGTACGATCGGCCGCTGGTCCTGCCGGTCGAGTTTGACGAGCTTCTCGACGCCGGTGACGCCGACGCGGTTGAGTCCCACGGTGACCTCGGGACTCGACGCCTGGACGTCCGGCAGCTGTTCCTTCATCACCTGCAGGGTAGGGTGCCACTCGGTTATGCGTTCCGAATAGCAGGCACAACGGGTATATCGCCGGAGAATCCGCGGAACGCGCTAATCGAGTTTGCCGAGCGCCGCGAAGAAATCCAGGTCCGGACCGGCGATGCGGGCCGGCACCTCGGCGCGCCGGACCGTCACCGTCGCCGGCGGGTCGAGGTCGCGCGAGCGCCGCCCGTCGCCGACGACGACGGCGCCGTCGGCCCCGCTGGCCCCGACGCGGACCGTCACCTCGCTGTCGGGCGTCACGACCAACGACGGCATGGGTTCGGTCGCACACATCTCGGTCACGACGAACCCGCCGACCTCGGGGTGGACGAGCGGACCGCCCTCGCTCAGGTTGTAGGCCGTCGTGCCCGTCGGCGTCGCCACGAGGACGCCGTCGGCGTGGCCGCCCGTGTAGTGGGAGCCGTCGATGCGGACCTCCGCCTCGATGCCACGGCCGTGTCCCCGCTGGGCGCCCATCACGACCACCTCGTTGAGCGCCGGCGGGAGCGTCCAGCCGTCCCCGCTGGCCCGCACGCGGGGCATCTCCTGGATGGACATCGCCCCCGCCCGGTAGTCCTCGACGACGGCCGCGACGGTCTCGACGCTGTCCTCGGGGGCGGTGGCGTTGAGAAAGCCCACCTCGCCGAGGTTGACGCCCATGATGGGCGTGTCGTCGGCCCCCCGGGCGGCGAAGAGGAACGTCCCGTCCCCGCCGATGCTCACGACGAGGTCACAGGCGTCCATCTCCTCGACCCGTATCCCACCGACGTCGACCGATTCGGCCGTCGACTCGTCGACCACGACCCTCGCGTCGACGGCCTCGCTGATGTCGCCCGCCAGCGCCGCGGCCCGGGGGTTGTCCTTCTGTGCGACGATACCGACTTGCATCGTCCTCCCCCTCGCCCTCCCCGCACAAAAGCGGACCGCACTGACGGACAAAGGTAAATACCTCCGAACACCGAGTAGTTGCTATGGCTGCGTCCAGACGGGGGGCGCGATGAGCGACGAGGGCCCCGACGAGTTCGACGGCGACTTCAGCGAGGCCTTCGACGACGGTTCGGACGGCGGTTTCGGCGGCGGCGACGCCGGGGACCCCTTCGAGGACGACTTCGCCACCGCCTTCGACAGCGGGCTCTCCGGCGGCGAGTTCGACGAGGAACTCGACTCGGACATCCCCCGCATCGACGTCGGCGTCGAGGGGCTCGACGAGATGATACAGGGCGGCGTCCCCGAGCGGTCGCTGATGGCCGTCATCGGCAGCGCCGGGACGGGCAAGACCACCTTCGGCCTCCAGTTTCTCAACCACGGCCTCGAAGCCGGCGAGACGGTCGTGTTCATCACGCTGGAGGAGAGCCGACGGGCGGTCCTCGACGCCGCCGGCGAGAAGGGCTGGGCGTTCGACCGATACGAGGAGGAGGGGCGACTCGCGGTCGTCGACCTCGACCCCATCGAGATGGCGAACAGCCTCGCGTCCATCCGCAACGAACTCCCGGCCCTCGTCGAGGAGTTCGGCGCCTCCCGACTGGTCCTCGACTCCGTCTCGCTCCTGGAGATGATGTACGAGAGCCAGGCCGACCGCCGGACCGAGGTGTTCGACTTCACCCGCGCACTGAAGGAGGCCGGGGTGACGACGATGCTCACCAGCGAGGCCAGCGACGACACGCCCTACGCCTCCCGGTACGGCATCATCGAGTATCTCACCGACGCCGTGTTCGTCCTCCAGTACGTCCGCTCGGAGTTCCGCGAGACGCGCCTCGCCGTCGAGATACAGAAGATACGCAACGCGAACCACTCCCGCGAGACCAAACCCTACGAGATAACGAACACCGGTATCTCCGTCTACCAGCAGGCCAACATCTTCTGACCCCGCGGGCTATCCGGCGGTCAGGTTCCGCACGAAGACGGTGCCGTCGTCGGGGCGGTCACGTAACCACCGCCGACGCAATCGAGCATCCGCGAGGGGAGCGCGACCACCGGGGGGTACGCTCGGCGGGGACGTGCGTCTCTCGAGTTGGTTGACGAGGCGATGGTCGGCCCGGGTCCGAGTGCTGCCGGGGAGCGTCAGCGCCACGGGGGTCCCGCGACCCGACGTGCGTGGGATGGTTTCACCTGCAAGGCGCTCCCTGATAGCCTCGAACGAACTGGGTAGTATCGAGCCGTTCGGGACCGGTGTCGGGCGTCGTTGCCCGGCCGGACACCCGCCGGCGGAGTGAAACCATGCAACAGACGAGGTTCTCGGAGAGCGACGAGGGCAAGAAGGTCGTGAACGCCGACGGCGACACCGTCGGGCGCATCGTCGAGGTGCGAAGCGGTACCGCGTACGTCGACCCCGACCCGAGCATCGCGGACACCCTCCTCTCGAAGCTCGGCTGGGCCGAGATGGACGAGGACACCTACCCCCTGCGGGCGGACCGCATCGGCGCCATCACCGACGACGAGGTCCGTCTCGACCGGTTCTAGGTGCCCAACGGGTCGGACGACACGGCCCGAACCTGCGACCCCCCCGACTGTCGTATCGTTCCGGCTCTTTTCGCGTCCCCTCAGACCAGCGTCGGCGACTCCTTGGACTCCGCGAGTCGCTCGAACTGGTCGTCCGAGAGGTCGATATCGTCGGCCGCGAGGTTCTCCTCCAGTTGCTCGACGGTCCGCGCGCCGACGATGGGCGCGGTGACCTGCGGGTGGGCCATCAGGTACGCGAGGCTCACCTGTGCGGGGCTGGCGTCCACCTCGTCTGCCACCTCGCGGACGACGTCGAGGGCGTCGAAGTTGGCCTCCGAGAGGTAGCGCTCGGCGAACTGGCCGGACTCGGAGCCACGGGTCCCCTCGGGCATGTCGCCCTCCCGGTCGTACTTCCCGGTGAGGAATCCGCCGGCGAGCGGCGACCACGGGCAGACCCCGATATCGTACGCTTCGCACATCTCGACGTAGTCGTACTCTATCTCGCGGTTGACGAGGTTGTAGCGGGGCTGGGCGACGGTGAACGGTTCGTACCCCTCCCGGGCGGCGATTTCGTTGGCCCGCGCGACCTCCCACGCGTTGGGCTCGAAGGTGGAGGCCCCGAGGTAGTTCACCTTCCCGTCGCGGACGAAGCCGTCGAGGGTGCGCATGAACTCCTCGGGTGGGGTCTGGTCGTCGAAGCGGTGACAGTAGAGCACGTCGAGGTAGTCCGTCCCGAGCCGGTCGAGCATCAGGTCTATCTGCCGGCGGAGGTGCTTGCGCCCGATGCCCCGCCCGTTGGGGTCGTCCTCGCGGGTCGGCCAGTAGATCTTGGAGGCGACGACGAAGTCCTCGCGGTCCCGGGTCGAGAGCCAGTTGCCGATCCAGTCCTCCGAGCGGCCGTCGCCGTACATGTCGGCGGTGTCGATGAAGTTGCCGCCGCGGTCGGCGTAGGCGTCGAGCAGGTCGTGGGCGCGGTCCTCGTCGACCTCGAGGTCGCCAGCGTCGGTCTCGCGGCCGAAGCGCCACGTCCCGAACGAGAGACTGGTGACGGTCGTGCCAGTACGCCCCAGTGGGACGGTGCTGAGAGCCATACCGGGGGCTCTCGTGGAGGGGAGTTAATCGCGGCGATGCGTGTGGCCGGCGACGAGGGCCACGGCGTTGGCGAGGAGGAGGCCGCCGACGAGCGTCACGTCCCCGGTCGTCTCGAGGCCCGCGAAGACAAGCGGGAGGTAGACGAACGGGAGGGCGACGGCGAGCCAGAACGACGCGGCGACGAGGCCGCGTGCGAGGACCGCCCGTGCCTGTGCCAGTGGGGAGGGGAGGGCCGACCGCCCGGTCGTGGTGCGGTCGGACCCGAGTGTTTCAGTCGACATGGTTCGGGGACAGTCCAACGGAACACGTCCGATATCTTATATCCTGCCGAGCTTTCATCGCCGAAACGGACCTTTCACAGGCGACTAATCCACCCCACCGGACGTTTCACGACCGGCGGAGAGACGACTAGAACTTTCATACTGTGCTGAGAGACTGTATATCGATTGAGCAGAACTATCTCTCGGTTCGAGGAGTACGTGGCCGCCGACGTCCCCGGTCGGTCAGTGGTCGGCCCGGAGGCCGAGTTCGTCGAGGGCCGCGCGCGTCTCCTCGTCGAGGGCCGCGAGCACCTCCCCGGCGAAGGGGCTCTCGGCGAGCGTCACTGCCGCCCGTTCGGTCTTCTCGCGGATGCGGTCGACGTGCTTCTCGACGGTCTCGACCGGCTGGTCTCGCGCGTCGGCGATGTCGGCGACGCTCTCGCCCGCGGCGAGGCGCCGCGCGACGTCGCGCTCGCCGCTGCTGAGGATGGAACGCATATCTCCCCCCACCGGAGCCAGCGGCTTCAGGGTTGGCTTCCGCTCAGCCGAGGGGTTTCACGTCCACCGTGTGGTCCCCGTCGGGCGTCTCGATGGCGAGGGTGGCGACGAGGTGGCCGCCGACGGCCTCGCGCCACGACGCGACGGCCGCCTCGTGGAACTCCCGGTGGGCCGCCGGCGTGTACTCGCGGTCGGTCGACCGCAGGCGGTCTTCGGTCTCGCTCGGGGTCGGGTAGTCGGGCGCGGCGTCGGCGAGCAGTCGTCCGGGGTCGAGGTGTATCGCGTCCGGGTCGTCGCGCTCCCCGTCGGCGACGTGGAGACGGGCGCGCATCCGGGCGTGGAACGGGGGCGTCACCCGGAGGACGACGGGTCGCCCCTCGCGTCGGGCTTCGACCGCGGTCACGACGTCGTCGACGGTGACGGCGAGCGAGCGGATGGCCGTCGGGTCCGATCCGGTTCCCTGCACGTCCTGGCGAGCGGGCGGGAACGACTTAACGCTCGCGACGAACCGGCGATATGGACTGGACCCACCGCGAGACGCGCACGGGCGACGAGTGGACCCGCGAGGACGGCACCGCCATCGTCACCCTGCGCGAGACGGCCGACGCCCGCTGGGCAGTCACCCTCGACAGGCTCGAACAGGCCCCGGAGGGCCCCGGCTACGACCGCGAGACCGTCCCGACACGGGAGGAGGCACTGACCGTTGCCGAACGCTGGCGCGAGGACCACGCCGACGGCCGAGACGAGCCGTCGACGAGATAACACGGCTCCGGTGGTTAATCGGAGCGAAACGGGCGATAGGGCGGCTATCGATGCCGTCAGACGGTGTGTCGCGACTCCGAACGTCGGGCCGACGAGGTCTGTTGCTTCAGCGTTTATTTCATGAGTAACGAAGGGTCGATAGGGTGGACGGTAACTCACATGACCGCCTCCATACCACGACGACTCGCCGTGTTGGCCGTCACCGCGTTCGTCGTCGCGGCCGCCTGGACGGGTGCCCCGGCGTTCGCCCAGTCCTCGGCCACCGAGATAGCGGCCTGTACGACCATCGACGAGCCCGGCGAGTACGTCCTCACCGGCGACATCGGGACGGATGCCTCGGGCGACGGCTGTCTCGTCGTCACCGCGAACGACGTCACCATCGACGGCGACGGTCACGCCGTCAGCGGGAGCGGGAGCGGGACGGGCGTCCTGCTTCGCTCCGCGGACGGTCAGCGGCTGTCCGACCTCACCGTCTCCGGATGGACCGACGGCGTCCGCGCGATAGACGTCTCCGGGTCCGAGCTCTCCGGCGTCACCCTCTCGGAGAACGACTACGGCGTCTACTTCGAGCGCACGTCCGGTACCTCCCTGACCGACGCGACGGTGTCGGGTAACGGGGAGGCCGGCGTCGTCTCCTCGGACAGCACGATATCGGTGGCCGACTCCACCGTCGAGAACAACGGCGGCCCCGGTATCGACGGCCTCTACACCTCGCTCTCGGTCGCCGAGACGGTCGTCACGAACAACGACGGCGACGGCGTCTCCGTCGACAGCGGGTCCGTCTCGATAGACCGCTCGGTCATCACCGACAACGCCGGCTACGGCCTGCACGCCGTCGGCACGTCCGGCGAGATACACATCTCCATCCTCGACGGGAACGCCGACCTCGCCGTCTCCGCCAGCGGCGGGGAGGTCGACGCCCGCCGCAACTGGTGGGGCGCGGACGACGGCCCGTCGAGCGCCAGCGACCCCGACGCACCCTTCGCGGACCCCGCTACGGGACTGCTCGCGGACGGGAACGGCGGGGCGATAAGCGAGGGGGGGAGCGCCGGCGTCTCGAACGTCCGGTTCGACCCCTACTACGTCGAGGACCCGCGTACCGGCGACGCCCCGCTCTCGGACGAGGAACCGGCGGACCCCACACCCGAACCGACACCCGAACCGACGCCCGAACCGACGCCTGAGCCGACGCCCGAACCGACTCCTGAACCGACGCCCGAACCGACGCCTGAGCCGACGCCCGAACCGACCGAGCAGACCGAGCAGACCGACACGCCGGTGACGACCGAGGCCCCGGACGGCAGTAGCAGTTCGGGCGGTGGCGACGACGGCGAACCGATGGCGACGGCCACCGCGACACCGGTCCGGACGGCGACCGACACGGAGACGGCCACCGCGACAGCGACGTCGGCCACCGAGAACGGTAGTGTCCCCGCCGGTCCCGGCGCTCCGTCGACGAACAACACCACGAACGACTCCGCGACCACCGACGACGGCCTCTCGCGGACCATCGAGGGCCCCGACGGCGGTGACACCTCCAGCGGCGACGGCCCCGGCTTCGGACTCGTCGCGACGCTGGTCGCCCTCGTCGCGGCCGCGCTCCTCGCGGTCCGGCGCGACGACTGAGAGGGCACTCCCCGTTCCCCGTTCTCCCGTACCCCGCGACCGCTCAGAGGAGTTCCTCGACGCGTTCTCGGTGGAACGCGACGGCCGCCGCCGTCGGGACCATCGGGTAGCGCGGGCGCGTCACGGCCCCCTGTGAGTCCATCGCGCTCAGGACGACGGCACCCATCCGGTAGAGGCGCCGCCGCTCGGCCCAGTAGCCGGGGTCGATGGTCGTCGCCGACCGGTAGCCGTCGTGGAACGCCCCGCGGAGCGCCTCGACCTGCCCGTCGTCGACGACGTACCAGTCCACGACGAGGTACTCCGCCTTCGCGAGCGAGAACTCCGCCGCCGCGCTTTGCGGGTCACCCCAGTCGAGGAACGCCGTCACCGCCCCCGCCTTGCGGTCGTACAGCGCGTTCCCCGGCCTGAAATCCCACGGGTGGAGAGTCGCGGGCGGCGAGGCCGGAAGCGTCCCGTCGGCGCGTGCCCCGGCGACCGCCTCGCGGACGGGTCCCGCGAGGTCGGCCAGCGGCGGCGCGAGTCGGTCCAGTCCCGACTCGACCCGCTGGGTGAGGTACGCCGGCCAGTCCGTCGTCGGGCCGGAGACGGCGAGCGAGCCGTCCCGTTCGACGAGCCGACCGAACCCCTCGAAGGGGAACGCCTCGTGGAGGACTCCGAGGGTCCGCCCGAACGCCCGGGCGACCGACTGCTGTTCGGCCGGCGGGAGCGCAACGAACGCCTCGTGGAGGTCCACGCCCCCGACGAACCCGGTGACGAGGTAGCCCGTCCCGTCCACCCGCCCGACACCGCGGACGGGCGGGACCGGGACGTCGGTCCGGTCGGCGACCAGCTCGAGCAGCGTCGCCTCCGCTCGTAGGCGGTCGGCGTCGACCTGCAACTGGACGACGACGCGGTCGCGGCGCTCGCCGTGGTCGAGCGTCGCCGCGTAGGTCCGCTTGACGTTCCCGCCCCGCCGGGGAGTGAGCGAGCGGACCGCGGCGCCGGGGACGGCTTCCCGACAGGCGGCCCGGGCGGTAGCCGCGTCCATGCCTGAGAGACGGGGCTGTGACCGAAAGGCGTTGCTCCGCGTCGGCGAGGCGGAAACGGGGAGGGGTGGCCGGTCAGTCGTCGGCCGGGGTCTGCTCCTGTGTGGTCCGGAGTTCGCCGCCCATGTCGACGTCGAGACCGCCGACGAGCTCCCGGTAGGGGTA
>CAYYSW010000103.1:0-8638 GCA_964474395.1 uncultured Halobacteriales archaeon | reverse complement strand
AGCTTCCTGAATCGTGCTTCAACCCGTCTACGGTCCTGCTGTAACGCCGGGGTTGGTCTGGACCCCGTTCATACCAACAGAGGCTTCAACCCGTCTACGGTCCTGCTGTAACCATGCCCGATATCGCGGACATATGCCTTCTCGTGGCGCATCACACACAAGCGTTTCCGTCGACCCTCGATTCTGGGCTACCCCCTGGGGGGTCGACGGAACAACGCTTAGAACGTGAACCGTCCCGCCAGTCCGTCGTCTTCATCGACGATGAACCCGCCATCAGCGAGATCATACGGCTGGCCTTCGCCAGTCGCCGTACAGACAACGACTGCAACCCCCTCCTCATCAGCGAACTCGCGATGGTCCAACCGATGAACCCGTGTTTGGATCGTTTCGATGTCCTCAACTGGAACGGAGATACGGAGGTCCGCGAGGTCGGCAAGTAAATCGAACCCCGTCGGTAGGTCGCCAACGCGAAACGCCTCGCTCGCAGCCTCAACCAGTGCGTCCTCTACGGGCGTTTCCGCGACGATCACGTCGCGTTTCTCGTAGTCGTCATCGATGAGATGCTCTCTGGCCAGCGCTTGTCCATCGCACGTTTCGATTCCCTCGACCAGCTCCGGATCGGAGAGGTCGGCGTCCTCGACCCATTCGAAATATCGGGGAACGGCCTCCTGTGTGACGAGTGCCTCTGGAAGCGTGCTATCTCCGTGCGTAGCACAGCACGTCGTGAGAATCGATGCGACTTCAGCCAGTTGCTCTCGTGGCTGATAGACGTACGTCGCTGGCGGGTCAGCCGTCCCCTCAACCGGGGCGAGCGCCCAGACGGTGACCTGGCCGTTGCTGTGACCCCACTCGAACGACCGGTTGCATCGACCGGCGGCCTGGACGATGCTGTCCATCGGCGCGAGGTCACGAAAGACGGCAGAGAAACTGATGTCAACCCCTGCTTCGACCGCTTGCGTCGAAACAAGGACGAACGGGACGTCAGCGCGCGCGAGGACGTTCGTAATGATGACGAGTGCGCTGCGATCCCGTGGTCGGAGTCGGGAACTAAACGTTCCGAGGAGCAGTCGGTTAGTTTCGTCGTCGACGCTCGACCATGTCTGCTCAGCAAGCGGTCGCTCGTCGTCCGTGTTGGTTGGCACGAGTCCAAGACGTCTGAGTGTCGCCTCGGCGACTGCCTTTGGCGTCGGCCGTGTATCAGAAATCAGTCCGTCCGGACTGACGTCTGGCTGTCCCGTCAACTCGAAGAGTGTCTTGCGGTACTGTGTTCCGATCCGATCAAGAGCCACGCCTGCCTCGGTCGCGGCGCTCTGTGTTGCATCGGTGATGGCTTTCGTACTCGCAATCGTGTTGCAGACGGCTAGCACTGACGATTCTCTGGGGTCTCCATGAAGAGCCGCTTCGGCGAGCCGCTCGCCAGCGGTTTCGTACTCGACGAATGGAGTATCCGCCGTTCCGTACTGGCGGACGGACTCGTCGACGGTGTATTCGACACGCGAGACCGCCTCAAAAGAGGTCGCTTCAAGCGAACTTGTAGCCGTCTCTCCGGAAGCAAGCAATGATCGCGTTTGCAATGATGAGGCGTGCGTGAACAACGACGGCTGGGTCGCCGTCATCGAGATGATACGAACATTGTACTGTTCGACGAGGAGCTCCGTGAGCCGGCGAATCGCTTCCCACCATCGTTTCGGAAGCGTTTGCGGCTCGTCGAGGATGAGCACACTATCAGTGAGCGCGGAGAGTTTCAGCCCACCGCCATTGGTCGGCCCAGTAAGACTATCGAACAGCTGCACGAACGTCGTAAGAACAGTTCCTGACCGCCAGCCCTCGCCAAGCAAGGCAGCGTCAGCGAACGCAGTGTCATCGGTCGCTTGGTCACCGTCTCCTGACTCCGTGCTGTCCACCGTTGGGTATGTCACCGTCTCGCTGAGATAGTGATGGACAGTAAACGCAGAACCACGGGAGTCAGCGGCGAATATCGACTCCGATTCGAACAGGGAACGCGTCTGCTCGATGATCGACGTGTAGGGGAGGGCGTAGATCACACGTGGGGCAGTTTCCTCGCCCAGTTCCTGATGGTCGAGCGCATCTCGAATCGTGTAGGCCGCCGTCAGGCCAGTGAACGTCTTGCCAAGGCCGGTCGGGAGCGTGAGCGTTGCAACGTGTTCGGGACCCTCAGCGAACGATTCTGCGTTTGCTCGGACGAGCCGCCGCACAGACTCACGGAGTTGGTTGAGTTCGGCACGCTCAGTGACATCGAGTGGAACCGAGGTTTCCGTTCCGTCGAGCGCCGGTGGGGACTGTAATCCAGCATCTGTACGGAGCGTATCGAGGTGGGTCTCTAGCGAGTCAAGCGGGAGTGCAGTTGGTCGGAGCTTCGACCCAGCTATGCCTGCCGCACTCGTCTTGTCGGCCAGTGTCAGAGCGCTCCATAAGCGAAGCGTGCAATCATACGTTCCTGATGGGACTTTATCCGGGGCTGGAGCGGTGAGTGTCGGCAGTGGGCCTTGGTCACCAGTGAGTGATAGTAAGGTGTCGAACAGCGACCCATCGGTTATCGCTTGTTCAAACGACTCCCACGAGGCGGCTCCGTTTGACGCAGTTCGGAGTAGCGTATCGGCAACCGAGCGATTTCGGTCGTTATCGTCAACATCCTCGATTTGCTTGAGTGCCCAGCTCGCTCCCGACGTCTCGCTGCGTTCGGCGAGTACGTCCTCGACGGTCTTTTCTGCAGCACTCGGTAGACGGCCGTGATGCCGGAGAATCGCCAGAAACCCCACCAGTCCGTCGGCCTCGGAGGCCCCCATCTCGACGAGAGCGTGTGCTGCCGCAAACGCCCCGAGACGAGCATGGTACGTCAGGGTAGTGTCCTCGACGTACTCATCTCGGACGTGTCGCTGGAAATACGTTGTCGCCTTCCCAAGGTCGTGGAGCACCCCTACACAGCGTGCCTGCTCTGCAGGAGATGGTGATTCTGCGTTCCCAAACCGACACAGCGTCGGAAGTCGATCACCGACAGCGGCGGAGTGGTCGGTGAGACGCTCATCATCGGCATCGTCTCGTGGCCGCGAGATTACGGGACGACTCATCGGAATACGACAACTCGGTTGTCGACAACGCCTGGCGTGAGGGCGCCGCCCTGGACTGTCAACGCCGATCCGTCTTCGGCGAACGCGTAGTCGACGAATCCACTCGTGGTACGGTGCCCATCGTCAGATTGCATGAACCCTGGTACTCGCTCGACTGCATACGGCTGACCAGCTGTCGGTACGATTGACTCGACACCGTCGGGAACGACTGATTCGACGGCAACAGTGTCACTCGACTCGGGTTGCTTGGGGGTATGCTCACCGCACCAATCTACGCTCGCTAGCAGTTCCGAGAGCCCCATCGACGGCGGGTAGTACGACGTTCCGGTCCGGAGCCGTTCGCGAAGCGTCCCGTAGAACACAGGATCTTCGATTGCAACGTCGATTCGGTACGACGGATCCACCAGGTAGTGATAGCTGTGAAGCTGACGATTGGCGGTACTATCTGGAAACTGCACCTTCACAGTCCTGTTTCCCGTGCCGCCTCGGCTGTCGAACGTCTCGCCAGGGTTTGTCCCCAACCCGAGAGACGGCATTGCGACCGTTCGGATCGGGTCGTCGAACCCGACGCTCACCGCGGACACGTCTGGGCCGAATACGTCGTAATATCCATCACGGCCCACACCGACGATTGCCGCGAGTATTCCCGCGATGGTCGTTCGAGGTGGAATTCGGTAGGTTTGCTTCGTGACTGTCCGGTCGATGCGTCTAAAGTGCCCCCAGTCCGCTTCGATGCGCAGCGAGAGGCACTTTGAGGGCATCCCATCCGTGTCGACAGTCGGTGGGTCGTCCGCTGGATGCGAGGTCCCCCTGACCGTTACAGCGTCGTCAGTCGTCATCGACTCACTCACTCGGGAGCGTCGCTTCGAACTCGTCGTACACGTCGATTCGGCGGACGGGCACATCGTGGTCCTCGAGGAGTCCTGGAAGATCGCTTGCCATCCCCACAGGGTCGCCCTCGTACGCGATCTTGAGGTAGTCGCTCCCGGTGACGTGGACCGTATCGAGGTACTCGGCCGCCGTGGCAAGCCGATCGACAAGGCCCGTTACGTCGACGCACACATCGGTGACGTTCCGAATCGCGTCGTCGGGGAAGTCACCACTTCCGTCGCCAGCAAGCGCCCGGTCAAGTTCGAGCCCGTTGTGGAGGTCACCGACGTGGTATCCTTGCTGGGCGTACTCGGCTCGAACATACAATCGCGGCTCTTGTCCGACCTTGCTTCGGGAGATGGTCTGATTCTTGAGTGCACGCCAGCAAAGTGTATCGAGACGCTCGACATCTGCCTGAGTTAGCCCTGTGTCTTGTGCCCCGTGTTCGTCGACGAGTCCGTGGAATGGGAAGATACCGTACTTGATACGGTGGTCGTCGAGGTCGAACCCTCCGACGTCTTTCTCGTCGCTCGTCGAAATGACGCTGGTCAGTGTGTTTGTCTCCTCGTTCAACTGGACGGCGTTAAGCGACCGGGCAGGACTGAACTGGACCGGGCCAGTGTAATTTCCGCTATTGAATTGCTCTTTGATGGCTTGGTGGACTTCCTTCTCGGCGTCCGTGTTGAAACTGAGCGTCGCTCCGAAGTATCGAACGTCGGTCGCCTGCTGCAGAAATTCGGCTTCGATATCATCGATCTCCTCCAGTTGCTCGACCGAATCGATGTCACCCAGCACGTCGAGTGCGAGGGCTGCACGGCCTGCACTCGTCCCCTCATCGGTCTTCTTGACGAACACACCGTGGTCGTCGGCAGCGAGTTGATCGCGGAGGTAGCGCTTGAGCCGAACGTCCGTCACAGCGGCTTTGCGTGTGACGGGATCGATTCGGGGCCGATTCTCGCTGAGAGGGTTACCGTTGGGATTGCAGTCCTGCGCGTCGGTCAGGAAGACGATTTCGGAGCGGTTCGTGACGGGAGTGGATGATTTACTCATTGGGTATCAGTGACGTCGTGGTTCTGTTCGAGGTCGATCTCTGACTGTTGGACGATTCTGGCTCGTAGGTCGAACGCTCGACTGAGCGAGCGCTTTCCGTACAATTGACCGAGCGCGTAGTGAAATCGGAGGTCTTCGACGGGGATTGTCCATCCTGCGGCAGCGGCATCGGAGAGCGCTGCCGGAAGTCGGTCCTCGAGTTCCGGGAACAGTGACCGGCCGCTGAAATCGTCGTCGTCGGCCGCGTATACGTTCGCTTTGTCGGTGAGCTCGGGAACGAAGCGGGCGATACGCTCGCCGGATATCTGTTCTGCGGGGTACTGCTGGAGGACCGTACGGTTCATATCGCGTTTTTTCGGGTTACTCTGGTAGCTTCCGAGTTGCCCGACCAGTACGCCTGCGAGAAACGCCGCGCGGCGACTGTCATCGGTGAAGGCGGGTCGCTCATCGAGGAACCGCTCTAATCGATAGGCTCGAATTGGGTCGATAGGAAGCGTTCCCTCGTCGGTGAGGAACTGTTCGGCTGGTGGAACGTCGATGTCGTCGGTCATCTGAGGTGGATTGCTGAGTTCGGGGTTATTGGGAGCCAGTAGCTGACCGGCCCGCGCGAGTGCTTCGAGCTGTGCGTACTGTGCCTTGAGATGATTTTCCGAGAGGCGATTGTCTGTGTCGTCGGCCCGCTCTTGTGCGAGCCGAGCAACGTACTCACTCAGTAGCCGTTGAACAGGAACCGGGTCGCCGGTCAACAACGAGAACGTCAGCCACTCGCTGGGGTCATCTGTTGACGGGTTGTCTTCATCCGAACGAGCGAGCGTCCCAAACGCGTACAGTCCGCTCGTCACCGACCGGATGACATCCTTGGGGTCGGTATTGTCGGTAATCGGTTGCCAGTCGTCCGGATTGTTGAACCCGGCAACGGCATCGAAGGTCGTTCCGTCGAGAACGCTGAGGTGGGCCTCGGCGATTCGACGAACGGGCATGACTGTTGCGTCTGGCACCTCGTGGAGTACGTTAATATCGCCGCTGTCGTTGCGAAGCGCGACAACGTAGTAGCGGATGGCCGCGAGAGCAGCCTCGTCACACTCTGCTTCGAGCGCCTCCTGTACTTTCGGCATTGACACCTCAGCATTGTCTGGGAGGTCGGTCAGAGCGTATCGAAGCAAAGCGGCACGGTCAGCGTCGATGCGTGTGAAATATGGAATCGTGTAGACGCTTCGGCCACGTCGAGTGCGGCGGCACTGTTCGACAAGCGATGTCCCGGACTGAATCAGAAGTGCTGCCGGAGATGATACCGGATGCGTTCGCCATGAGTGCTCTTTCTTCAACTCCGGGAACTTCTCGGTGTGCTGGACTGTAAACAGTGCGAGGGGCCCCTCGGTCGTTCCAAACACTTCGGTGTCGGCCCCCGTCACGAGGCAGGTTCCATCACCTCTTGAGGGAGGGCTCGAATCGGGTATGTTCTTTCTTGCCATCTTCTCTTCATTCCTCGCCTTCATCCCCTCGTTCAGGACGGGGAGCTGTCCGGGGTAGTAGTATCCCTCTTGGGCAGTTCCTGTCGGTGTCTGTTCGAGGTTCTCAGGGTCAACTGCGACGGCGACTGTTGCGACGACGCGAGGCTTCTCGTTGGCACCTAACAACGGCCAGAGATGCTTTTCGAGGATTTCTTCGCTATCCTCGCGCGACCCGAGCGTCTGGAGTGCGCGGATGACCCACCCGTCGGGGTGGTCGGCTGCGACATTACCGATTGCGGGTTCACGGTCGTCGGCGTCTGTCCATCGTTCGAGACAGTCCTGACAGTACGTCGCCACTGTGTCGCGCGAGGAGCCACCTTTCGCTCCACGGCGAGTAATCGAGTGGTCGATACCACGTCCCCACGGAAACCGTGAGAATCCGAGTCGGTCGACTAGTTCCGGCCGGAGTGGACGCACGTCCACACCGTCGAGTCTCGGGTTATCTCCAGTGAGGTCGACACGAACAGTAACGAGTCGATTGTCTTCGTCAGCCTCAGTGGTGAAGCTGTCCAGTTCGCCAGGAGTGACGTAGAGCTGGTACTCCTCGGGGACGACTGAGTCGCCTCCCTCACTTGCCTCCGAGATAGCCCCGTACAGCGCCTGTATCTGTCGAAGGGACGTGATTGTCTCGGAGGACCAGTACTGCTCAAACGCAGCAGCGAACTCGTCGGAGACACTCATCGTGACCTCTCGACGGCCTGCTGTGGTTCTCCGGGTCGTCGACGCTCGTCCTCACGAACGTTGACAAACCCGAATCCAAGGCTGTTTCGCTCACCTAGCCCCGCATCGAGCGCGAGGTTCAAGTGCCGACGGTGGTCGTCGTCCCTCACAGTGTAGCCGAATCGGAACTTGCTCAGAACATACGTCAGTTCGACACCCTCAGTCACCGCTACGGGCAGTGCGTACGTCTTGATGAGCTCATATTCGTCGAATAGGTTTCCATCAACGTCGCTCGGTCCCGGAAGATACTCCTGACAGAACTGCGTGTGCTTGCGGTCGAGATTGTTCTCCAGCTGTCGCTTCAGCGGCCGAAGGCTGTGTTCTGGCTTCCAGAACTCGGACTCGTCGTCCGGCGCGTCGATGTTGTACTCGTCGAACTTGTGCGGGGGAATTCGAACAACCAATCCGGTCGCTGTCTCGAGGACACCTTTTGTTCCGGGCTCGCCGACATCTGGTGACACGCCGGTCACTTCCTCGACAGTAAACGGCATCTGTTTGATGTTGAAATCCCGATCTTCGATGAGGTTCCTCCCGAGCGCGCGAAGCACGTCATCGCTCGTCGACGCCACGAGGACGTTCAGTTGGTCGCCCTCTGAGATCGGTCCGAAGGGGAAGGGATTCGAGAACGACAGCCCAGTCGGTTCTGAGGAGTCATGCAGGTCGTCGAACTGTGAGTTATCTAATGCGCGCCAGATACGACCGGCCAGCCCCCGGTGATAGGCGGTTTCGTAGCTCGCATCCGCGTCGGCGTGTAGCCGTATCAGCAGTCGCATAAGCCGTTTCTTCGGACATATTTGCACTCTGGTCGTACGGTAGTCATGACATCACTACCGACACTGTTGATGCCAGTATAAAATATGTTCCGACAGCTATGGGTCATCAGCAGTAACACTTGGCCAACGGAACCAATTTCGGAAAAGCAGCCAGTTGCTAGTGGGAGAATATAGAGCTATTATTGTGCGAACAGCTGTCCCCTCCGAGTGCGGCCAAACGTTCAAGTGTTCCATACCTAATTGGTCCGTATGGCTACAGATTCTTCAAGCGACATGCTCGATCAATTCGTGGCTGCCGAGCGGGACCCGCACATCGACCCGACACATCGTATTACTGGTTTGATGGTGCAGTACTACGCCGTTTGCGAGCGCGAGTTGTGGTTCATGTCACGTGGCATCGATATTGACCGCGGTGCAGCGAACATCCGTCGAGGGACACACACTGACGAGACGAGCTATCGAGACAAGCGACAGTCGTTCCACGTGAACGACCGTATCGCACTCGACGTTCTCGATTCGGGTGACGTAATGGAAGTAAAGGTTTCTTCGACACTCGAAGAACCCGCCCGACTTCAGTTGCTGTACTATCTCTGGTATCTCGACGAGATACTGGACATCCAACGTG
>CAYYSW010000102.1:0-8691 GCA_964474395.1 uncultured Halobacteriales archaeon | reverse complement strand
GAAGGTGGCCGAACTCGAGGCGCTGCTCGACCGCCACCGCGACGACCGCGTGATCGTCTTCACCGCCTCGACGGACCTCGTCTACCGCCTCTCCGAGCGGTTCCTCCTGCCGGCCATCACCCACCAGACCGGGGCGAGCGAGCGCCGGACCGTCCTCGAACGGTTCCGCGAAGGGGTCTACTCTCGGGTCGTGGCCGCGAACGTCCTCGACGAGGGCGTGGACGTTCCGGACGCGAACGTCGCCGTCGTCCTCTCTGGCAGCGGGTCCGAACGCGAGTTCACCCAGCGACTCGGCCGCGTCCTGCGACCCAAGGCGGACGGCGGGCGAGCGCTGCTCTACGAGGTCGTCACCGAGGAGACCGCCGAGGAACGCGTCGCCAGCCGACGCCGGTAGGCCCGCGGCGGTGACCGGAACCGGGGCCCTCGACCAGGTGCCGGGTCGCACCACGGGAGCGACCGGCGGGCGTCGCCCGACACCTATTTGCGCGTCTACTGCCTCCCGTCGGACAGTCCCGCGGCGGCAGCCCCCCGTGGCCACGTCACACCATGGCAAACGACACGAGTGTCATCGCCGAGGTACGCATCACCAGCCCCGATCAGATGTTCTACCACGCGAGCACGGCGGTCCCCGACGCGTCCATCGAGTCGCGGTACCACGCCGCGACGACCGCCGGCATCCCCTACCTGTTCTACTCGGTCGAGTGTGGCGACTTCGACGCCTTCGACGCCGCGCTGGCCGACGACGACTCCGTACAGAACCCCGTGGTCATCGCGACGAACGACGGCAGTCGTCTCTACCGGGTCGAACCGACCCCCGACCTGCTGGTGGTCCCCGAACTCGTCCGACGGGGCGGGGCGCTGCTCAACGGCATCTGCCAGGACGGCACGTGGACCAGCCGGTTCCAGTTCCCCGACCGGGAGGCGCTGGTCGGGTTCGGCCAGTACTGTCGCGACCACGGGGTAACCTTCGACGTCCGCCGGCTGTTCCGCGCGGAGCAGTCGGACCAGTGGGGCGATGCGGGGCTGACGGCCGCCCAGCGGGAGGCGCTGCTCGTCGCTTTCGAGGCCGGGTTCTACGACGACCCGCGGACCGCCTCGCTCGAGGAGGTCGCCGACGCCCTCGGCATCTCCTCGACGGCGGCGGGGCGGCGGCTCCGCCGCGGGACGTTCCGTCTCGTCGAGACGGTGCTCACTGACGGCCGCTGACAGGTTATAAAACAGCAGGTGAGACACCACCGATTCTTTGCTCTGTACTCCTGTACCGGTAGTTGCGCCTTGCGCGCACGAAGCGTCGAATCCGGGCAACTGCGGACGGGTCAGGTCACCAGGGGATCGAAGTCAGAGGCACGCGTTCCCGACGGGCACGGAGCGACTGGGGGGTCACACTCCGTGCCCGGGCGACAGTCCGGCAGTTTTTCTCCACGGCCAGCCGAGAGCCGTACGTGCTGACGAAGGACCTCCTCAGAGTCTCGCGGGCCGGCGGAGGCTACCGACCCCAGTTCACCGACGAGCGCGACCGCTCGCTGGCGGCGCGCGTCGTCGGAGTCTTCCAGGGACACGTCGGAGAACCGCGGAGCGCCCTCGACGACGCGCTCACGGCCCTGGAGAGGGAGGCCGACGACTTCAAACTCGTCCGCGGGTTCGCCACCCTCCTCGAACGAGAGGCGGTCTTCGAGACGCGGGCGGCCGTGTCGCCCGAGCGCGCCCGTGACGTGGTGTTCCGCGCCGCTGCCGAGCGGAACGCGGTCACCGCTGATGAACGGGAGGCCGTGCTCGCGGAGGCGGCCGAGCGCTTCGGCGTCGCCCTGGCCGACCTGGACGCGTCGCTCTACGCCGACCTGGAGGAACGCGAGGTCATGGCCGCGTTCGACCCGCGCTGGGGACCCGCCGAGCTCTGTACGCAGTACGACCTCTCGCTCGCGCAGACCGCGCTGTTCGACGCCACCGAGGTCCGCATCCGCTCGTCGGACCCGAAGCGGCTCGTCTCGGCGGTCAAGCGCCTCCGCCTGATGTACGAGATACGGGCGACCGAGGCGGGCCGCGAGGTGGTCGTCACGGGGCCCGACGGGCTGTTCACCCGCTCGCGACGCTACGGGACCCGGTTCGCGCGGCTCCTGCGGAGCACGGCGACGGCGGCCGAGTGGTCACTGGAGGCGACCATCGACGACCGGGGCCGCGAGCGGACGCTGACGCTCACCGACGCGGACGTAACCGTCCCCGACGTCGAGCCCGTGACCGAGATGACCTTCGACAGCGGCGTCGAGGCGGACTTCGCGGGGCGCTTTCGCTCGCTGAACCTCGACTGGACGCTCGTCCGCGAACCCGAACCGCTGGCCGCGGGCGCGCACGTCGTCATCCCGGACTTCGCGCTCGACTGGGCGCACGCCGACTTCCGGGTGTACCTCGAGGTGATGGGCTTCTGGACGCCGGAGTACGTCGAGAAGAAGCTCTCGAGGCTCGCGGACCTCGAGGACGTCGAGATGCTCGTCGCCGTGGACCGGTCGCTGGGCGTCGGCGAGGACATCGAGGCGCTCGACCACCGCGCGATACCGTACACGGGGACGGTCCGCGTCAAGGACGTCCGGAACGCGCTGCGGCGCTACGAGGACCGACTGGTCGAGGAGAGCGCCGCCGACCTCCCCGCGACGCTCGTCCCCGACGCCGACGTGGTCACTATCGAGACCCTCGCGTCCGAGTACGGCGTCAGCGAGGAGGCCATCGAGGGCAAGGCGTTCCCCGACCACCGGCGGGTGGGTCGGACGCTCGTCCGGCCGTCGGTCCTCGACTCGGTGGGGGAGCGAATCGAGGCGGGGATGTCACTCGCGGACGCCGAGGCCGTCCTCGACGGGGCGGGTATCGACGAGACGAGCGCGGCGCTCTCGGCGCTCGGCTACCGCGTCGCGTGGGCGGGCCTGAGCGGCGGGACCCTCGAACGGAAGGGATAGGGCGAGCAGGTGACACCACGGCGGGCACGAGACGGCGTGTCACGCGTGGCCGGGGGCCCCCCGACCGCGCCGGGGGACGTGGTCCCCCGCACCCGCGGACGCCTCGTGACGACTCGTCAGCGCATGGGACGTGCTGGCCGCGTTCCGGTACTTGACGGTTCGCGGACCGGGCGGGCCGCTCGACGAACGGTGCGAGCCGGGGAGAACGAGGGGACGAGCAGCGGAAGTCGGAAGCGAGCCGACCGGTCAGTCGGCCGGGGCGGTCAGCGTTCGTCGTCCTCCGGGAGCGGCTTGATGGAGGGGTCGGAACCGCCGGCGAGGACGCGGAAGATACCCCAGAGCCCGCCTTCGGTCCGGCGGTTCTCCTTCATCTCCCTGTAGAGGAAGTCCCCGGTGCTGTTGGCGCTACCGCCGGCGCCGCCCTCGATGTAGAGGTCGATGGAGCGCCCGGGGATGAACCGGTCGTCGACGCCGACGACCGGCGGGTCCTCGATGTCCTGGTAGCGCGGCCAGTGGTGGTCGGAGAGGTGCAGCGAGAGGCCGCGCGCCTTCGTCCCACACTGGCTCGCCCGGAACACGACGGGGTCGCCCAGGAACGCTTCGAAGAGCGGCGTGTTGGGGTCGCCGTGGACCGTCGAACTGTACACCTTGTGAATCCGGGGGTCGTTCTCCAGGCGCCAGCGGAACGGCTCCGAGCGGTAGTTCGTCGCGGTGTAACCGTGGTCCTCGGGGTCGCCGATCTGGTTGCACGGCTGGTGGTTGGGGTGGCCGGCGGCGTGTCCGTGGCCCTCGTCCGCTTCGGCCTCGCCGCCGTCGGCGACGGCGAGGTCCTCGCCGGGGGCGGGGACGACGCACTCGCCGGACGGGTTGGTGATGTCCATCCCGTCGCTCATCACGAGCGCGAACTCACGGAAGGTCTTCTCCGGCGAGACGATCATCGCGGAGTCGCCCGACCCGTGTCTCAGGCGCTTGCCGGTCGTCGGGTCGAGATACGTCGAGTCCTCGGGTTCGATGATCATCTTGCCGAACGCGCCGTGGTGCCAGTGGCTGCGGGTGTCGGCCATGTCCCACAGCACCAGCGAACCGAACTCGTCGTCGGCGTACCAGCGGTAGGTGATCTCCTCGCCGGGAGCGACCGTCTGGTCGTAGTTGAACCCGACGGTCGCGCCGTCGGAGCCCTGGGCGTCGTAGCGCAGCTTCTGGGCGTGCATCGACATCCGCAGCGACTCCGTCCACGCCGCGTTCGCCCGCGGCAGCGGGTGGGTCGGCTCCGGAAGGTCCACCGTGAACGTGTGCGTGCCCGGCCCGAGCGTCCGCGTCTCGGCGTCCGTGAGGTGCTGGTGGGCGTGTTCGTCGAACACGCGGGGCGCCGAGGGCTTGTGGTACATCGCGAAGGAGAGCTCCAGCTCCTCGCAGTCCTCGGCGATCGTCACTTCGACTGACGCCGTCCCCTCCTCGAGGTCCGTCGTGATCTCGCTGGACTCGATGCACTCACGCTTCTCGGGGTCGGAGATCCACCCCGTGTTCTGCCGGAGGACGCCGTCCTCGGTCGTCCCGTGGGCGAACCGGACGAGGCGACCCTTCGGCCCGTAGAAGTCGAGCAGGTGCTCGCCGAGCACCTCCTCGGGCTCGCCGGTGACGAGGTCCGCCTGGAAGTGGACGTCCTCGCGGCGGTCGACGCGGTTCTTGAGGGTGACCTCGACGCAGTCGCCCTCGTTGGCCCGGATGATGAGCGGTTCGGGGTTCTTCTTGCCGCGTCGGATCTTCCGGGCGTCCTCCTCGAGGGCGTAGACGATGCCGTCGGGGTCGTGGTCGCCGTAGTCGTTGTACTGGATGTTCGTCCGCAGCGCACAGACGTCGTACTTCCTGACGGGCGCGTCGTCGTCACAGGGCATCCCCGGGTCGGGGGCCTTCGGCGGCACCCGTCCGACGCTGTTGTTCTGCCGGGCGTCCTTGTCCGCCGGGAACGTCCGGTCGTCGTCCTCGGCGTAGTACAGCTTCGCCTTCTGGCCGTACTCCTCCCACGAGAAGTCCGAGAAGGGGGCGGGGTGGCCCATCTCCCGCAGCTGGGCGTCGGTGATGTGACCCGACGGCGGCTCGTTGTCGGGCAACGGCTGGAGGTGGTCGACCGTGTCCCCCCAGACGCGGGTGAGCCCCCACATGCCCGTCCAGAGGTCCTCGTCGATGGTCGAACCGTAGAGGAAGTCGGTGACTGGCAGGCCGTCGGGGTTGTCCATCGGCCCGCCGGTGTCCTGCACGAGCGCGTCGAGGTTCGGGTCCGTGAGCACCTGGTCGTTCTCGGTCTCGCTCATGTCCTGCGGGATGCGCGAGGCGACGGTACCGAGGGTGAACGCCTCGGAGGTGCCGACGATCTGTGCCGTCGACCCCGCTTCGGTCAGCCCCTGTCGGTCGAGGCGCAGGCCGTGCATGGAGAAGTTGTGCTGTTCCTCCCAGGCGCCCTGCACGAGACGGATGCGGACCGGGTCGCCGTCGTAGGCCTCCAGGACGGGCGTCTCGGGGTCGCCGTGGCGCGCCGAACTGAACACGTAGGCGGCGTCGGCGTCGTCCCGGTGGAAGTACGGGCTGTTCCGGTAGTTGATGGCCATGACTCCCGCGTTCTCGGCGTGCTGACGGTTGTTGTTGACGAAGTTCCCGTCGCGGTCCTTCAGCGGCGCGAAGTCGTGGTAGATGAGCGTCTGCTCGCGGAACGCCTCGGCCTCGGGCGGGTTGATCATCGCCTGTGCCCCCGTGGTCATCGGCTCGCCGGAGTAGGGGTCGGTCCACTCCGAGCCCTCGGGTTCGACGACGAGCGTCGAGAACGTCCCGTGCATCCCGAACTCGATGCCGACCATGTGGTCGTGCATGAAGATGGTCCCCTCCTCGTCGGCGAACCACCGGTAGGTGCGCGACTCGCCGGGTTCCGTCCCGCTGTCGTAGTTGTACCCGACCATCGTCGAGTCCGACCCGAGCGGGTCGTAGGAGACGAAGTGGATGTGGTGCGAGGCGTCCTGGGGCGTCTCGTTCGCCAGCGTGACCTCGATGCAGTCACCGACGTTCGCCCGCAGGACGAGCGGTTCGGGGTTCATCTCCCCGTCGCGGACCTTCTGGACGTCGTCGGAGTAGTCCTGGTCGAGGACGACCACGTCGCCGTCCTCGCGGTGCTCCGTTATCTTCGCGGACTTGGCCATGAAGATGCGGCCGTCGGGGTCGTGGTCGCCCGAGTCGTTGTAGACGATGTTCGAGAGCAACGCGACCGTCTCGTACTCGACGGTCCGCTTGACCTCGTCCTCGGGGCACGGGTCGACGTACGGCGCGCCGTCGACCAGCGGCGTGAGGTGTTCTTCCTCCTCGGGGGTCGGTTCGCGGCCCTGGCCGGGGGGTTTGGCGGGTGCCTCGCCCTCCTCGTCGACCGTCGTCCCGACGAGCTCCTGCCAGCTGGGCCGGTCCGAGTCGGCGGGGTAGAGGTTGTCGTTGTCGTCGTCGTCCGCCCGGTTGTTCGGGAGTTCGACGAGGTCGTCTTTCACCTTGTCGTTGACCCGGAACATGGCGTTCATCCCCTCGCCGTAGTGCGGGAAGAGGTGGCAGTGGAACAGGTAGTCACCGGGGGCGCCGTGCGGGCCGCCCGCGCCGATGGAGAACGCCTCGTCGAACTCGCGGTCCGGGTACGCGCTGTCCGCGCCGTAGGCGGAGGTGAGGTAGGCCTCGTAGGTCGCGCCGGGACCGATGGTCTGGGCGTCGATGGTGTCGGTCTCCTCGCCGTTGCCGGGGAACTGGCCCTCCTGCCAGCGGTGGCCGTGGATGTGGTGGACGTGGTTCTCCTCTAACTGGGCGCCGACGGCGACGAACTTCGTCGGGTCGCCGGTGTACGTCTCGAAGACGGTGTCGCCGCCGCCGGGGTCGCCGTGGACCCACGAGCTGTAGAACGTCACCGGGTCGGCGTCGTCTTTCAGGTCGGGGTCGTCCTCGTCGAACCGGCCGCCGGTGGTCGCCGCCCGGTAGTTGATACCGTGGACGTGCTGTTCCTCGTCGGTCCCCGGGTAGTTGAAGTGGCCGCCGTCCTCGGTCACCACACCCTGCGGGTCGTGGTAGAAGACCACGAACTCGCGGTGGTCGATGCCCTCCTCGAGCAGTTCGCCGTCCTCGTTGAGCAGGACGTTGGCGCGCGTCCCGCTGGGTAGTTCGCCGCCGGTCCGCGGGTCGCGCCACTCGGCGTCCTCCGGTTCGACGACCATCGCGCCGAACAGCCCGCGGGCGAACCCGTTGATGTTACCGGGGTTCCCGTCCGGGAGGGAGTCGTACGGCGACGTCGCGCCGTCGTGGAAGAAGAACGTGCCGATGCGGTTGGCGTACCACCGGTAGGTGATGGTCTCGCCGGGCGCGACGGTCGTATCGGGGTTGTACCCGACGGCCATCCCATCAGAGTCCTTCACGTTGTAGGGCAGCCCCGTCTGGTGCATCGAGACGTGGTGGTCCAGTTCGTTCTTGAGGGTGACCTCGACGAGTTCGCCCTCGTTGGCACGGATGACCAGCGGTTCGATGAGTCGAGTCGCCGGATCGCTTCCGGGTTCGAGCCCCTCGACCCGCCGGACCTCGTCCTTGTTCTCGTCGAGGACGAACATCGCGCCGTTGGGCTGGTGGAGCCCCGTCTGACTGTACGGGATGTCGAGGCTGATCGCGCTCACGTCGTACGTGCGGTCGGGGGTCGCCGTCGGGACCGCCGCGTTCGTGTCAGTCGCCGCCGATCCCCCCTCGGTAAAGACCCCACCGAGGAACACACCCGCCGTCGCGAGCGTCCCGGCGCCCTTCAGGAAGGGTCGTCGGCCGTACTCGGAGTCAGCGGTCTTCGGGGACCCGTCGTCGGGAACATGGATGTCTTCTGTCACAGAGAAGAGAATGTAGCCTTTCCATATAATTATTCTCCTACTGACTTTCTGGTGTCGATGATACTTACAGCCGAACGTGTGTGAAGAGAAGGGGGAGGCTACTGCGGTCGCCGCTCGAGGAAATCGCCCGACGTAGGCGGTCATTACTGGTGGTTTAACGACACGTTTGGCCGAACCCCCTACAATAGGTGTAGCCCCGTGCCCGCACACTGAAGCGGTCCCCGTCGGTCCCCGACTCAGTCGAGGTCCCGGCGGCGGCCCTTCGGAATCTGCGAGCGCAACTCCCCGTGGAGGTAGAGGCCCACGCCGACGGGTTCGGGACCGCCCGCGACGTCGTGGGTCGCGATCAGGTAGCCCCAGTCGCCGTCCCACTCGACGTCCTGGTCCTCGCCGGCGACGAACCGGCGTGCCTCCTCGTGGTCGAGGTGGACGACGTTGCGGGTGGCGTGCCCGCCGAAGCGCTGGACGGCGTCCGTCGTCGGCTTCCAGTGTTCCTGTCTGACCCGCAGGCAGGTCATCCCGAGGGCCTCGATGGTCGTCGGGTGGGGTATCTCGCCCGCGAACGCCCACACCTTCCCGGACCCCTTCTCCCAGAACGTGTGGCTCTCGAAGGTCTCGGGGGGAACGCCGAAGCGTTCCTCCCACCACTCCAGGACCGCCCGGCGGGAGGGACGACCCTGCACCTCCCGCTCGCTGGCCGTCTCGGGCAGGCGGTCGAACTGCCGTCCGACGTTCTCGCGGAGGTCCCCGTCCTCCGGGTCGGCGCCCTCGCTGTCCGCGGCGCCCTCGTCGTCGTAGCGCACGCGCCCCCCACCCGTTTAGCCCAGAAAAAACCCCCCCGGGCGTTGTGGGGGGGGGTGACA
>CAYYSW010000101.1:0-8720 GCA_964474395.1 uncultured Halobacteriales archaeon | reverse complement strand
CCGCGGCCCCGGCGGCCCCGGTCAGTCGAAGGAACGTGCGGCGTGCGACCTCGTTGTTCTCTCGCATACCATCTAACGCAATTTCCTTCACTATTTTAATTTTATTATTTTGATTTTAAATCAATATCGGATAGGGAGTAGAGACGGGTGTCAACGCGGCGACGAACCACCACGGCTATGCCCGTCGGTCGGCAGGAGAGGGTATGCGCGGGTTGTTGCGGCGTGTCGTCGGTGGCGGGGCCGGGAGCGACGAGCCACGGGTCGGACTGTTCGTCGACGGGCCGAACGTGCTCCGCTCGGAGTTCGACGTGGACCTCGACGACGTCAGCGCGGCCGCCCGGTCGCGTGGCCGGCCGACGCTGGTGCGCCTCTACGTGGACGAACACGCCACGCCCGGCCTGATTCAGGCGGCCGAGGCCCACGGCTTCGAGGTGTTCACGACCAGCGGCGACGTGGACGTGAAACTCGCCGTCGACGCCACGGCCGCCGTCGTCGCGGGCGACATCGACGTGCTCGCCGTCGCCTCCCGGGACATGGACTTCAAGCCGGTGATGGAGACGGCCGCCCGCCACGGCGTCAGGACCCTCGCCATCGCGCCGGGGACCTACGGGCGGTCGGACGCCCTCCGCGCCGTCGCTCACGAGGCCGTCACCCTCGGGGAGTAGCGACCGCGGTCGCCGGCGCGACTATCCCGCTGGGACGTCACGGTGTCGTATGGCCGACTACCGCCTCGGACTGCGCACCATCCGGGAGGAGGTGGCGACGACCCTGCCCGTCGAGGGCGAGCTGCCCGACTGGCTCTCGGGGACGCTGTTCGTCAACGGACCGGGCCGCTTCGACGCCGGGGAGGACGCCCTGAACCACTGGTTCGACGGCCTCGCCCTCCTCCGTCGGTTCGAACTCGGGAACGACACCGTCGCGTACGCGAACCGCTTCCTGCGCAGCGAGGAGTACGAGGGCGTCGTCGAGTCGGGCCACCTCGTGGCCGGGCAGTTCGGCACGAACCCGGAGCTCTCCTTCCGGGACCGCCTCGCGTGGCTCACGGGGCCGACGCTGACCGACAACGCCTCGATCGGGGTGGACTGGGTGGGCGGGGAGTTCGTCGCCGTCACCGAGACCCCCCGGATGGTCGCCTTCGACCCCGAATCCCTCGCCACGCTGGGAACGCGGACGTTCGCCGACGACCTCGATGCGACGGGGACCCTCGGCCACCCCCACTGGGATCCGGTCCGCGACGAGATGGTCAACCTCGGCGTGCGCTACGGCCCCCGGAGCGAGTACGTCCTCCACCGCCGGGACAGGGGGGGAGCGACCCGGGAGGTGCTCGGTCGGGCGGGGACCGACCGGCCCTCGTACTTCCACTCGTTCGCGCTGACCGAGCGGTACGCCGTCCTCGCGGAGCCGCCGCTGGTGCTCTCGCCGCGCGCGCTGCTCGGCGGGCGGCCGTTCGTCGAGTCCTTCGAGTGGGTCCCCGACCGCGGCGCCCGGTTTACCGTGTTCGACCGCCGGAGCGGACGGGTCGTCGCCCGACCCGTCGCGGACCCCTTCTTCGTCTTCCACCACGCCAACGCCTACGAGGACGGCGACGACCTCGTCGTGGACCTCGTGGCCTACGAGGACGCGGGCGCCGTCTTCGACCTCACGCTCGCGAACCTCCGGGACCCCGAGGCAGAGCTGCCGGCCGGCGAGTTCCGGCGCTACCGACTCTCGCTCGGTGCGATGGGCGCCTCGGTGGAGAGCGAGACGCTCCACCCCGGTCCGGTGGAGTTCCCGATGATACACTACCGTCGGCACAACACCCGTCCCTACCGGTACGCCTACTTCGCGGGCAACCGGTCGGACCCGCCCACGACGACTCAGGACCGCCTCCTGAAGGTGGACGTCGAGGCCGGTACCGAGGTCGGCTCGTGGGAGGACCCCGACTGCTACCCCGGCGAGGCGGTGTTCGTCCCCGACCCGACTACCGACGAGGAGGACGCGGGGGCGTTGCTCTCGGTCGTACTCGATACAGACGCCGAGCGGTCGTTCCTGCTCGTGCTGGACGCCGCGGCGTTCGAGGAGGTGGCCCGCGCGCCGCTCCCGCACGCCTTGCCCTTCGGGTTCCACGGGCAGTTCGTCCGTGACCTCGCGGACCCGACCCGGTCGATGGCCTAGGGCGCGACGGCCGTGAGATCAGTCGAGTCGCACTCCGGACAGGCGAGCGTCCCCTTCTCGGAGGAGGCCACCTCGCGGCGCGGGAAGCGTGCGCCGCACGCCCGACACTCCATCAGCGTGTCCTCGTCCGGTTCGGGGGCCTCCGCGCGGGGAAGCCGGGTGTCCTCCTCGAATCGTCCCATCACCATGCTAACGTGTCCCACGAACATAAGCCCCCGGGCCGCGAGTCGCACCTCCCGCGCGAGGCCGGCCGACTTTTGTTCCGCGGCGGCCCACCCCCACGTATGCGACCGATACTCGACGACCACCTCCACCTCGACCCGGTCAACGGGCGGGGCGTGGAGGCCGCGGAGGAGTTCGCCGACGCGGGCGGGACCCACCTGCTCGTGCTCAACAAGCCGTCGTGGAACTACGGCGTCGCCGTCGAGGACGGCGAGGACTTCCGGGTCGGCTACGACCACACGCTGGACGTGGTCGCCGAGTCGAACGAGGTGCTCCCCGGCCGGGCGTGGCCGGTCCTCGGCGTCCACCCCGCGCTCGTCTCGAAACTCGTCGAGCGGGGGTACTCGCCCGAGGAGGCGCGCGATCTGATGTGTGCGGGCCTCGACGTCGCCGCGGAGTACGTCGCGTCGGGCGACGCCCTCGCCATCAAGTCCGGCCGCCCCCACTACGACGTCGACGACGAGGTGTGGGAGGCCTCGAACGAGGTGATGCGCCACGCCTTCGAACTCGGCGCGCGCGAGGAGTGTGCGGTCCAGTTGCACACCGAGGGCGGCGAGGACTTCAGCGAGGTGGCCAACTGGGCGGAGGACGCTGGGATGAGCCGCCGGCAGGTCGTCAAACACTACGCGGCCGGCCGGTGTGTCGGGCCGACGCCGAGCGTCATCGCCGACAAGGACGAGGTCATGCGCGCCGCCGAGCGCGACGACCCGTTCATGCTGGAGACGGACTACATCGACGACCCCGACCGGCCGGGGGCCGTCCTCGGGCCGAAGACCGTCCCGCGGCGGACTCGCTGGCTCGAAGAGGAGGGCCACGAGGAGGCACTCGAACGGGCCCACGTCACCACGCCGCGGATGGTGTACGGTATCGACACACGGTCGTCTCTCAAGTAACGAAAAGGCATATCAGCAGTCGCTCGTACCTTCGAGTATGAGTACGCCGGAGGGCGAGTATTACACCGCAGAACGTTGGCAGAACTGGCTGGACCGCCTCGACGAGGAGAGCGTGGACCTCGAGGACGAGGACTCCGCGCGCCTCCGTCTGAACCTGCAGGACGACGCCGTCATCGCCGTCGCGAAGATCGTCTCGGGCTACGAGGAGGGCGACCTCGGCGAGGAGGAGGCCCTCGAGGAACTCGCGGGCGTCCGCGACATCGTCCTCTCGGACATCGAGGGGCAGTTCGAGGACGAGGACACGGTCATGCTCGTCGACGCCGTCCAGACCTCGCTGGTCTGCGTGTTCTACGCCGCCGAGGAGTACATCGCCGGCGGCCCCGTCGAGGAGGGGACCGTCGAGGCGTACGTCGACGCCGCCGTCGACGCCGAGGAGGAGGAGGACTTGGACGCCGCCCTCGGCTACTGTGCGCAGGCGGGGACGCTCATCATCGACGGCCACGACCTCGACATGGCCGTCGCCGAGAACATCGAGTACGGCCTCGTCGCCGAGTGGGTCAACGGCCTCGACAGCCTCTACGAGGCCATGCGCGACCCCGAGGTCGTCGAGGAGGAGGACGCGGACGAGGGCGACGAGTAAACCCCCCCGGCGCTACATACATAGGTACAAGAGTCTTTCTCCTCTGGAATATTCTCGGAGGTAATGAGATTCAGGGACGACCAGCGTGGACAGTCGATGCAGATCGGGGCGATGCTCCTGTTCGCGATGCTCGTCGTCTCGATGGCGACCTACCAGGTGACGGTCGTCCCCAGCCAGAACGCCGAAGTGGAGTTCAACCACAACCAGCAGGTCCACGGCCAGCTACAGGAGACCCGGGACGCGGTCCTCCGGACTGGCGCGATGGGGACGTCCCAGCCCACGGCGGTCGACCTCGGGACGCAGTTCCCGAGTCGGACGGTGTTCATCAACCCGCCCCCGCCTTCGGGGACGCTGGCGACTACCGACCTGGGGGGTGTGACCATCGCCAACGCGACCGCGACCGGCGAGGTCGGCGACTACTGGGACGGCTCCGACCGCGACTTCCCGACGAGCGGGTTCACCTACGTACCGGACTACTCGGAGTACCAGCAGCCGCCGACGACCGTCTACGAACACTCCGTGCTCTACGACCGCTTCGCCGACGGGGCGGAGATGGCGAAGACCGGCCAGGAGCTCGTCGATGGTCGCCGAATCAACTTCGTGACGCTCGCCGGCGACGTCTCGACGACACAGAGCCGGGCCGTCTCACTCGAACCGCGACCCGTCAGCGCGTCCACACGGACCGTCAGCGTCAGCGCCGACGGGACCGCGCCCGTCACGGTTACGCTCCGGACGGCCCTCTCCGAGGAGACGTGGCGCGACCTGTTGAAAGACGAGTTCGATTTCGGCGAGGGGACGGCGGTCCACATCGCCACCGGGTTCGAGGACGGCACGCTGCCCGCTGGATGGACGAAGGATATGGCACACGGGAGCGCGGGTGTGGATAGTGCCGACCCCGGAACGGGGACGTACTCCGCGTTCATCTCCGGACGAGGGTCCGTCTTCACCCCCGCTTCCGATACCACCGGCGGGGGGTCCATCGAACTCTCCTACTGGGTGAAGATGGACGAGGAGCACCCGCCCGAGAGCGACCAGAACGAGGACCTGTTCGTCGAGTATCTCGACTCGACGGGGACGTGGGTCCAGATAGCGCGCTACGACAGCCACTCGGTCTCACCCGGAACGACGTTCGACGAGGCCTACACCATCACCGATTCGAAGGCGTTCCACAGCGGGTTCAAAGTGCGGTTCCGCCAAGAGGACGCGTCGAGCGACGACTACTGGTACTTCGACGACGTGGAACTCACCTCCGGCGCCGGGGCGGACCTCTCGAACGACCGGTACGTCTCCGGGTTCGACTTCGACAGCACCACCTCGCCGAACACCATGACGCTCACTTTCGAACGCGGGGTCAGCTACGATCTCAAACTCTCGAAGGTCGGCGTCGGGAGCGGCGTGACCGACACGAAGTCGACGTACGTCGTCCCCGTCTCGGGCGACGACCTCCCCCTGTCGCCCGGGGACGCCCGTCGGTTCACCGTCGAGGTGCGCGACGAGTACAACAACCCCGTCAGCGGGGAGCAGGTCTCGTGGGACGGCGCCGCGCTGGGCGGGACGGCCACCTCGACGACGGGTCCCGACGGACGGGCGACGCTCGACTACACGATCTCGCAGGGAACGAACGCCCACACCCTCACGGCGAGGATCGACGGGAACGCGACCGAGGCCGAGCGCGCCCGGTTCTCCGTGACGCCGATGGCCACGACGGCAGAGTCCTACGACGCCGACCTGATGAGCTACTGGCGGTTCGACGAGAACTCCGGGTCGGTCGCACAGGACGCCGCCGGGTCGAACGACGGGACGGTCAACGGCGCGACGCTCGGTCAACCGGGCGTCGCGGGGACCAGCTACGATTTCGACGGAACGGGCGACCACGTCGACATCGGGACGCCCGACGTCAGCGGCTCGGCGGTGACCATCTCCGCGTGGGTCTGGTCGGACTCGATGAGCAGTTCGAGCGCGGATATGCGTATCGTCACGAAAGCGACCGGACAGTCCACCTCGGAGCACTGGTGGCAGATAGCTGAAGCGGGCGGCCAACTCCGGTTCCGCCTCAAGAACGAGCACAACGGCGGGCCGGACATGGTGACCGACGAACTCAGCGGTGGGACTCTCCCCGACAGCCAGTGGGTCCACGTCGCCGCGACCTACGACGGGTCGCACATGCGAATCTACGTCGACGGGAACGAAGTGAACAGCGTCGCCGAGGACGGCGCCATCGCGACCGACGGCACGGTCGGGGCGGCCATCGGCGCACACCCGGGGAGCAGCGCCCAGCCGTTCGACGGGAGGATAGACGAGGTGCGCATCTACACCCGCGCGCTCACCGCCGACGAGATACGCCAGCAGTACGAGGACGACGCGCCGGCCTGATACCGCTAGCACCCTCCGCTCGCTCACCGAACGTTGATGTCTCTAGCATGGAAATTATTATAGTCGGAACAGTGATGCATATGGAACACAAGGTGGCTACATGAGTCTCCGGGACGACCAGCGTGGACAGTCGATGCAGATCGGGGCGATGCTCCTGTTCGCGATGCTCGTCGTCTCGATGGCGACCTACCAGGTGGCGGTCGTCCCCAACCAGAACGCGAACGTGGAGTTCAACCACAACCAGCAGGTCCACGACCAGCTCGTCGAGGGGCGGGACTCCGTCCTCAGGGCGGCGGCGACGGGCGGAACCCACCCCGTCACCGTGGACCTCGGGACGCAGTTCCCGAGCCGGACGGTGTTCATCAACCCGCCCGCCCCCTCGGGGACGCTGGAGACCGTCCAACTGGGGAACCTCGTCGTCTCGAACGCCGCCACCTCCGGCGAGGCGGGCGACTACTGGGACGGGAGCGACCGGAGCTTCGCCACCGCCGGCCTCTCGTACACGCCCGGCTACTCGGAGTACCAGCAGCCGCCGACGACCGTCTACGAGCACTCGGTGCTGTACGACCGACTCGCCGACGGGTCGACGGTCGCACGGGCAGACCAGAGCATCATCGACGGACGCCGAATCACCCTCGTGGCGCTCGACGGTGACGTCTCGACGACACGGAGCGGCGCCGTCTCGCTCGACTTCCAGGCGGGGACCACGTCGGCACGGACAGTCACGGTGACGAACGCGAGCACCGGTACGCCCGTCGTGGTGACCGTTCCGACGTCGCTCTCGGCCGCGGAGTGGGACGACATCCTCGCGGACGAGAGGACGGGCAACGGGGGACACGTCGTGAGCGTCGATCCGGGAGCGACCCCGGGGACCGTCGACATCGCGCTCGAAGCGGGCGTCACCTACGAACTACGGACGACGGAAGTCCGAATCGGGAGCGGGACGACCGAGGAACCGGCCCGGTACGTGACGACGGTCGGGTCGTCCAACAAGGCGACCGAACTCGGCAGTCCCGTCACCCTCACGGTCGAGGTGCGCGACAGGTTCAACGCGCCGGTGTCCGGCGAGTCGGTGACGTTCACGACCACCGGCGGGTCCGGCATCTACACCGATGACGACGGCAACGCCGTCGGGGCGAGCCCGGTGACGGTGACGACGGACGGCGACGGGCGCGCGACGGCCACGTTCACGAAACGGGAGGCACGGGCGACCGTCGCGGCGACACTCGACGGAGCAAGCGGGTCCGACTCGGACCCGGAGACTGCGGTGTTCAACCTGGTCCGGTCGAGCACCGACGGGGGTGACATCAACCCGACGTCCGGCCTCGTTCTCACTGGCACTGCGTGGCCGAACACGGACGTGAGCGTGACGTTCGAGAACAGGGACGACTACGGCCTGACCGTCACGAAGGCCCGAGTCAACTACTACCACGTCTACGAGCCCGGGAGTAGCAACCCCCCCACTAGTGCGACGCTCGATACGAACCCCGAGATGACGATAAAAGGTGATTTCGTCGATATCGCTGACGAGACGTTTGACACCGGTGTCAGCAGGACGTTCACTATGAGATTCTACGAATCCGACGGGAGCACGTTCACGCCGAAGGGGAGCAACGGGTACGGTACGTTCATGCTCACGTTGGAGTTCTCCGATGGGACTACCTCGTCGTACGTCATCGAACACCAGTCCTGAACGCTGTCGGGGATTCTGTCCTAGCAACCCGAGAGCAATCGGGTAGTCCCGAAGTCTGTTTGGTCACATGTCTCACCAACTAGTGTATTTCGACGACCGTCGAATCTATTGTCGTCAAACACTTATACCGCACGGACGACCCTACCCCCATGACGAAAGTCGGCATCGACGCCATCGAGATACACACCGGGAAGCTCAGACTGGACCTCGCCAACACCTTCGCGCCCGCGAAGGGCGACGAACCGGAGAAGTACACGAAGGGACTGGGCCTGGAGAACTCCTCGTTCCCCGACACCTACGAGGACATCGTCACGATGGGCGCGAACGCCGCCCGACGGCTGATGGAACGGCGCGACCTGACGCCGGAGGACATCGGCCGCATCGACGTGGCAACCGAGAGCGCCTTCGACAACTCCAAGCCCGTCTCGACGTACATCGCGGGCTGTCTCGAACAGGTCTTCGAGGGCGACTTCCACCACGCCAACAAGGGCGAACGCAAGTTCGCCTGTATCTCGGGCACCCAGAGCCTCGACGACGCCTACAACTGGATCCGCGCGGGCCGACATCGCGGTCGGAGCGCGCTGGTCATCGCCACGGACACCGCCCTCTATGCCCGCGGCGACGCCGGCGAGGCGACGCAGGGGGCCGGTGCAGTCGCCATGCTCATCAGCGAGGACCCCGACCTCGTCGAACTCTCGACCGAGCAGGGCTACGGCAGCGCCGACGAGACGGACTTCCTCAAGCC
>CAYYSW010000100.1:467-8740 GCA_964474395.1 uncultured Halobacteriales archaeon | reverse complement strand
GGGTCCTACCGGTTCGTCGTCGACCTGCCCCGCTCGATGGGCGGGAGCTGAGCCGGCACGTTCGACCGGCGACCCCGCGGGCGTCTCGCTCGTACGCAAGCGGGCCGCCCCTCCGGCCGAAAAAGAAGGGTGTCCGATCGACGTCCGTTTTAGGATTCTACTGACGATAGATACGTCCTCCTCGGGCGGCCGGTCGACCCGAACGCCTCGGGTCGTCACCGGGCGGTGACTCCCAGCGTGGCCGTCGACCCGTGCTACCTCGGGACGTTCCTCGTCTCTCTCCTCGTCGTCCTCGCCGTCGGGGCGTGGGGGTACACGAAGACGAACACGGTCGACGACTTCTGGGTGTACGGGCGGGAGCTCGGGCCGACGCTCCGGCGGGCGGTCGCCTCCGACTGACCCCGCTACGCCTCGCCGATGAGGTCCCTGGCCGCCCGTTCGAGGACCTCCAGTCCCTGTTCGGCGGCAGCGAGTTCGACGTACTCGTCGTAGGTGTGGGCCTGTGCGAGGTCCCCCGGGCCCCACGTGACCGCCTCGATGCCGGCGTCGTTGACGAAGTTCCGGACGTCCGTCGAGGCCTGGACGCCCCACGGGTCGGTGTCGACGCCGGCGACGGCCGCCGAGTGCTCCCGGAGCGTGTCGGCGAGTTCGCCCGCCTCGGGTATCGAGGCCGACTCGTAGGTCCGCGTGCGCTCCCACTCCGTCTCGACGCCCTCGATGCCCGCGAGCAGCGAGTCCACCTCCCCGTCGATGTCCTCGGCGGACTCGCTGGGGAGGAAGCGCCGGTCGACGGTGATAGTCGCCCGCTCGGGGACCACGTTCTCCTTGGTGCCGGCCTCGAACTTCGTCACCGTCGCGTAGGCCCGCCCGACCAGCGGGTCGGTCCGCTCGCGGACCGCCGCGTCGTACTCTTCGAGGGCGTCGAGGACCGGCCGGGCGCCGTGGATGGCGTTGGTCCCCTGGTCGGGGCGACTCGCGTGGGACGGCTCGCCGGCGACCGATATCTCGTACCACGCGAGGCCCTTCTCGCTGGTCGCCGTCCGCATCCCGGTCGGTTCGAGGACGATACCGTAGTCACCGCCGTGGCCCCGTTCGAGGAGCGTCCGCGTCCCGGGTTCGGCCGTCTCCTCGCCAATGACGGCCTGCATCACGAGCGACCCGTCGAGGTCGCCCGACTCGACGGCCTCACGCAGGCGGGCGAGCGTCAGCATGCCGATGGCGACGCCGGTCTTCATGTCCACGCTCCCGCGGCCGTAGAGCCGGCCGTCCTCGATGCGCGGTTCGTAGGGGTCGCCGGTCCACTGCTCGCGGTCGCCCGCGGGGACGACGTCGACGTGCCCGTTGAGTACGAGCGTCGGCGACCCCTCGCCGACCCGCGCGACGACCTGCGGGCGGTCGGCGTACGGTTCCCCGACGAGGTCTGCGTCGATGTCGCGCGCCTCGAACCAGTCGCGGACGTACTCCGCACACCCCCGTTCGTTGCCCGGGGGGTTCTCCGTCTCGATGCCGACGAGGTCCGCAGCGAGGTCGACCACCTCGCCGTGCGGGTCCGTGCGAGACATATTCACTCGTGAAAGTCGGCCGTAAAAAGTACACTGGTCGGTCCCTAACACTCGGGAAGTGAGCCACGTCGGGCACCATACGAACGGACACCACGCCGCGGCCGGGCCGATGCAGCAACACCTCGTGTCGACCCGAAGTCGTACTATCCCTCGGAACGTGGAGGACCCATGAACGGGACGCGCGGCCGGACCGCCGGCGCCAGCCACGGGACCAGGGGGGACCGGGGCCGACACCCGACGCCACCGTCTCGCAGCGACACGAGCATCCAGACATGATTGTTTCCACATCTACCGACCCGGACCTCGAATGGTGCCACGAAGCGGTACAGGGCGTCTCGCGTACCTTCGCGTTGACCATCGACGCCCTGGAGGAGCCGATGGCGTCGCACGTCTGTCTCGGCTACCTCCTCTGTCGCGTGGCCGACACCGTCGAGGACGCCGGCCACATCCCACCCGACGAACAGGCGGCGCTGTTGCGGACGTACGACGCCGCCCTCGACCCCGGGAGCACGACTACGATGGCGGCGTTCCGGCGGGAGGTCGAGGAGTGGATCCCCGAGACCCGAAACGAGGACTGGTCGGTCGTCGCCCGCTCGCCGACGGTGTGGGCGACGTTCGCCGACCAGCCCGAGGAGGTCCGGGCGGCCATCGTGCCGCCGGTCCGCGAGATGGTAGGCGGGATGGCGATGTTCGTCGAGCGCCACGCCGAGGCCGGCGGCCTCCGCATCGACTGCCGCTCGGAACTCGAACAGTACTGTTACTACGCCGCCGGTACGGTCGGCAACCTCATCACGAACCTGCTCACCCGCGGTGACGTCAGTGCCGACCGGGTCCGGACGCTGTACGACACCGCCGAGGAGTTCGGCCTCTTCCTCCAGCTCGTCAACGTCTCGAAGGACGTCTACGACGACTACACCGAGGAGAACAACGTCTACCTCCCCGCCGACTGGCTGGCCGACGAGGGCATCGACCAGGAGGCCGTCGTCGACCCCGAGAACCGGTCGGGGGTCGCCCGCGTCGTCCGCCGCACCACCGACTACGCCAACACGTTCCTCGATGACGCCCAGACCTACCTGGAGGCGATGCCACTGACCCACGGCAACACGATGGCCGCGTGGTCGGTCCCCTACCTGCTCGGCGTCGGCACGCTCCGCGAACTCCGCGCCCGACCGGAGGACGTCCTCACGGAGGCGGGCGTGAAGATCTCCCGGAAGGAGGTGTTCGCGGTGATGAGCGCCGCCAACGACCTCAGTCGCGACTCGGTCGGCGACCTGCGAGAGGCCATCGCCCAACGGCCCTACCACCGCGCCACCGAGTAGGCAGGGTCGCCGACCCGCGGTCCGACGGCCCCCCGACTCGCCCCCTCAGAAGAGGTGGTCGTCGACCGCCGTCACGGGGCCGCCGACGCGCCAGACGCGCGACTCGACGCCCCGTTCCTCGACTGCCCGCGCCACCGCCCCGGCGTGGTCGGCGGTCGTGTTCAGGTACACCGTCGCGCCGGTATCCGCCGAGAAGTACACCGGCCGGCCCGCCTCGCGGAACCGGCGGGCCAGACGGAGCATCGCGAGCGTCTCCGGGCGGAAGTACACCCACCGCCCCGGACCGGTCATCGTGACCGCCAGCAGGGCGAGCGAGTCCCGTTCGGCGAGCGAGAACGCCGCGTCGAACTCCCCCCGGCGGATGGCCGCGCGCATCCGCGCCGTCGCGCCGTGAGCGTACGCGAGGCGAGCGTCGAACAGCGGCGACTGGGGCGTCTCGGCGTGCGCCCGCGAGGTCCGCTTGTACTCGGGGACGACGCCGATGACGATGCGGAGGTCCTCCTCGAAGCCGTCCGGGACCCGCTCTGCGGCGGGGTCGTGACCGGCGCTCGGGAGGTACGCGAACCCGCCGAGGACGCTGCGGGCGGCGGACGTCGCGCCGCGGCGCGCCAGCGCGGACAGTTCGGCGGTCGAGAGGTCGAGGCCCGCCGCGTCCGCCGCGGCGTGGGCGAGGGCGGCGAACGCCGAGGCGGAGGCGCCGAGGCCGACGTTCGACTCGAAGGTGTTCTCGGAGACGACCCGCGCACCCGAGTCGACGCCCGAGCGCTCCCGGACGCGGTCGAGGACGGCCCGCACCCGCCCGTCCCCCTCGTCGTCTATCGGCTCGCCGTCCACGAGGCAGGTGTCCGCGTCGTACCCGAAAGCGACGGTGGTACGCGTCTCGGAGGGGGCCGTACAGACCGACACCGAGCCGTGATACGGTACGTTGCGCGTCGGGTCGCGGAGCCCGTGGTACTTGACGAGCCCCTGGATGGGGTGGGCGCGTGCGGTCGCTTTCATGACGGGAGGGACGTCACTCCTCGGCGGCGTCGACGAGCTCGTAGCTGATGTTGCCCTCCCGGAGGCGGTCGGTGTGCGTCGAAAGCAGGTCGGCGGCGGCGAGCAACAGGACGTCGAGGCCCTTCGTCGCGGCCTCCTGGACCGCCGCAGCGCTCCCGAACCGGACGTCGGGGTCGAGGTCCGCGGCCGTCGCGGCCGCCAGCGCCTCGACGCCCGCGACCACGAGGAGGTCGTGGTCGCCGGCCATCTCGACGAGCCGGTCGGGGTCGACGACCCGGCTCCCCCCGTCCTGGACCTGCGGGACGGAGACGACGGTGACGTCGCCCAGTTCGTACTCGACGACGCCCTCGACGTTGGCGATGCCGACGTCGCGGCCGGCCTCGCTGTCGGTGACCGCAACCGCGGTTGCACTCCCCGTGTCGCCGGTCATGGCCCGGAGGACTCCATCGCGCATCGTCAGCGAGACGACCTCGCCCTCCGCGATGTCCGTCGTCGCGAGGGCAGTCTCTATCTTGACCTGTCCGACGACGTCCTCGGAGACGTGCGTGACGAGGTCGCGCAGCTCCTCGGTCTGGGAGATGAGCCAGTCGACGCCCTCCTTCGTCACCTCGTAGCGGCCCCGACCGTGCTTGGCGACGTAGCCGTGTTCGACGAGGTCCTGGAGGTAGTCGCTGACGGCCTGCGCGGTGATGCCGATGGCGTCGGCGACCTCCTGCTGGCTGACCGCCGGCTGGCGCTCGGCGATCTGGACGAGTATCTGGTAGCGCGTGGCGTTGCGCTTACTCTGGAGCACCCCGAGCGCCTCGGGGTCGTCGGCGTTCTTCGGCATTACTGGGGCTCACGCGCGCTGGGAAAAGTAAGTTTGCCTAACCCCGTCCCAAGTTGCGGTTCACGGTCGCGAGCACGATCAGGATTCAATCTCACCTGTGTCGCGGCAGGCAGGGTTGTTCCGGACATCACTCGGGTTGTCCGGCGCGGACGGCCGGCAGGTTGGTGAGGGTCCACCCCGGACTCGAATCATGGACGGATTCGTCATCGGCGGGACGGCCTCGGGGGTCGGGAAGACGGTGGCGACGCTCGCCGTCGTTCGGGCGCTCGAACGCGAGGGGCACGCGGTCCAGCCGGCGAAGGCCGGCCCGGACTTCATCGACCCGAGCCACCACGAGCACGTCGCCGGGCGACCATCGCGGACCCTCGACCCGTGGTTGCAGGGCGAGGACGGGCTGGTGCGGAACTACCATCGCGGCGCGGGCGACGTCTGCGTCGTCGAGGGGATGATGGGCCTGTACGACGGCAGCGCCGCCAGCACCGCGACAGTCGCCGAGGCGCTCGACCTCCCGGTCGTCCTCGTGGTCGACGCCGCCGCGGGCATGGAGAGCGTCGCGGCGACGGCCCTCGGGTTCCGGGAGTACGCGGCCCACGCCGGCCGCGACGTGGACGTCGTCGGCATCGTCGCCCAGCGTGCCCACGGCGGGCGCCACGAGCGCGGCATCCGCGAGGCGCTCCCCGACGGCCTGACGTACTTCGGGCGAGTTCCCCCCCGTGACGACCTCGCCATCCCCGACCGACACCTCGGCCTGGAGATGGGCGAGGAGGCACCCCTCGCCGACGACGCGCTCGACGCCGCGGCCGAAGGGCTCCGCGCCGACCGCCTGCTGGACGTCGCGCGGGAACCGCCCGCCGTAGAGCGGTCGGCCGACGGCGCCCCTACCGGGAAGCGGGTCGCCGTCGCGCGCGACGCCGCCTTCCGCTTTTGCTACCCGGCGACGGTCGAACGGCTGCGCGAGCGAGGCGAGGTGGTGGCGTTCTCGCCGGTGGCGGGCGACGGCCTGCCGGAGTGCGACGGCGTCTACCTCCCCGGCGGCTACCCGGAACTGCACGCGGAGGCGCTCTCGAAGAGCCCCGCGCTCCGGGACCTGCGGCGGGCGGCGACGGACGGGCTCCCCGTCTACGGCGAATGTGGCGGTCTGATGGCCCTCGCGGAGACGCTGACCACCGCCGACGGCGACACCCACGGGATGGCGGGCGTCCTCCCGGCCGACGTGCGGATGCACGACCGCTACCGGGCGCTCGACCACGTCGAACTGCGCGCGTCGGGGGACACCCTCACCGCCGGGGGCGGCGACCGACTGCGCGGCCACGAGTTCCACTACTCCAGTGCCGACGTGGGGACCGCCGCCCGCTTCGCCTTCGAGGTGGAGCGCGGCGAGGGCATCGACGGGGACCACGACGGCCTCACCGAGTATCGGACCGTCGGGACGTACTGTCACGTCCACCCCGAGAGCGGCGCGTTCGATTCGTTCGTCGAGTCGCTGTGAACAACTGTGGTGGACAAGGGACGGAGCTGTCGGTTCGGGAGACGTATCGTCACCGGAAAACGTAAACCGTTCGGGTGTGTGTTCTCCTCTCATGGATGGGGACCCCATGGAGCGAGCCGCCGCGCTCGTCGAGCGCGAGACGGCGACGGTCATCGAGTCGACGCGCATCGTCGAGCAACTGACGACGGCAGTGGAGAGCGTCCTCGTTCTCGCCGTGGAGACCGCCGAGGGGACGTACTGGGTCGTCGACGACGACCGGGAGGCGACCTGCTACCCCGTCGAGTCCTTTCGTTCGGCGGACGCGGCGCTGACCGAGCATATGGGGACCCCGTGGTAGGGACGGACCGGCGGCCGCGGTCCGCCACCGACGACCACCCACCACGGCCCGCCCATCCGGCGGGCCCGTCCTGATTCTCACGACCCCCGACGAGTTCAGACGGACCGGTCGCCGTCGACGAGTTCCTTCGCCCGGCGACAGACCGCGGGCGTGAGCCTCTCCATCCGCGGGTAGAGGTCGTCGTCGCTGTCGCCGCTCAGGTACCGGGCGTAGAACATCTCGCAGACCGCCGCGAGCATGTAGAGGCCGAGGACGGCGTAGAACGTCCGGTGGGTGAACTCGACGCCGGAACGTCGTTCGTAGCGGTCGATGAACGCCTCCCGCGAGTGGTAGCCGGGCCGGTCGAGGAACGTCGGCATCAGGTCCGCGTCGAGCGGGTCGGGGTCCCAGTAACACAGCAACCAGCCGAGGTCCCGGCGGGGGTCGCCGAGCGTCCCCATCTCCCAGTCCATCACCGCCTCGATGCGGGGCGGCGTCCCCGGCGCGAACATGACGTTGTCGAGCTTGAAGTCGCCGTGGACGAGGGTGTGGGGGTACGAGTCGGGGACGTTCGCCTCGAGCCACTCGCCGATGGCCTCGACGTGGGGCACTTCACGGTCCTCGCGGGTCGTCCCGTAGGCCCACTCGAACTGCGCGCCCCAGCGCTCGATCTGCCGTTCGGTGAACCCCTCCGGATGGCCGAGGTCGGCCAGTCCTATCGCCTCGTAGTCGACGGTGTGAACCGCGGCGAGGGTGTCCGCGAGTGCCTCGCCGACGCGACGGCGGGCCTCGGGCGTCGCGAAGCGCTCGGGCTCCCGGTCGCGGACGACGTCGCCGTCGAGTCGCTCCATCAGGTAGAACTCCCCGCCGATAATCGAGGCGTCCTCGCAGGCCAGCACGGGCGGCGGGACGGGCACTTCGGTCCCATACAGCGCACTGATGACCCGGTGTTCCCGGAGGATATCGTGGGCGCGCTCGGCCGTCTCGCCCGCCGGCGGGCGGCGCATGACGAGGTCGCGGTCGCCCCACGTCACGAACAGCGTCTCGTTGGAGTGGCCCTCCGCGTGGTGGTCGACCCGAAAACCGTCGGCTGGGCCCAGTTCCGCCTCCAGGTACTCGCGGAGGGCGGCCTCGTCGACGAGCCGGTCGAGGTAGGCGTCGTTCCCGTCCATCGGTAGCGAGTGACACGGTGGCGCCGGGAGTTAGTTCTGTCCCACGGCCTACCGGGGACGGCCCGACGGCCGTCGCGTCCTCGGGAAGACCTACGGGTCGGTGGCCGAGGAAACGGACGCCCCCGTCATCGTCCTCCGGGAGCAAGCGTAGCGCCCCGCGGCGTCGGCCCGCACAACGCCGCGCGTGCAGGAGTATACCAATTTACATGGGTCGAGCGGGAGAACCCCTCATGGAGTACCACGACTCCGAGAAGGCACGCGAAGTCGCGGACAGGGTCCAGGCGTTCATGGACGAGCGGGTCCTCCCGCGCGAGCGGGAGGCCCTCGCGACCGGCAACACCGTCTCGAACGAGGAACTGCGGGAGTTCTGGGAGGAGGCGAAGGAACGCGACCTGTTCGCGCCCCAGATGCCCGAGGAGTATGGCGGGCAGGGACTGGACTTCTCCGACATGCTCCCCTCCTTCGAGCAGGTGGGCCGGTCGCTGCTGGGCGCGGAGTCCATCCGGGCGAACGCGCCACAGGAGGGGAACATGCACACCTTAGAGATGGTCGGGACCGAGGAACAGAAAGAGGAGTACCTCCCGCCC
>CAYYSW010000100.1:0-457 GCA_964474395.1 uncultured Halobacteriales archaeon | reverse complement strand
CTCAAGACCACGGCCGTCAGGGACGGCGACGAGTGGGTCATCAACGGCCACAAGTGGTGGACCTCCGACGGCGCGGACGCCGACTTCCTCCTCGTGATGGCCCGGACCGACTTCGACGCCCACCCCTACGCTGGCACGTCCATCATCCTCGTCCCGGCGGACACCGACGGCGTCGAGGTCGTCCGCAACGTGAACCACATGGGCGACCACGGCGTCATGGAACGGACCGGCGGGCACGCCGAGGTGAAGTACCGCGACGTGCGCGTCCCCGTCGAGAACACCGTCGGCGAGGCCGGCGAGGGGTTCCAGATCGCCCAGATGCGACTGGGCGGCGGTCGGCTGACCCACTGCATGCGCTACTCGGGGATGGCCGAGCGCGCCCTCGAGATATCGAAGGCGTACATCACCGAGCGGGAGGCGTTCGGCTCGACGCTGTCGGAGAAACAGGCGCTGCGCC
>CAYYSW010000099.1:4967-8935 GCA_964474395.1 uncultured Halobacteriales archaeon | reverse complement strand
CCACGTCCACGCCGACCACGTCTCCGGCGTCCGACAACTCGCCGACCGGGGCGTCCAGGCGGTGTTTCCCGCCGCGGCGGCCGCCCGCGGCGCCGAGTTCGGTATCGAGTACCGCGCCGTCGAGGACGGCGACACCCTCTCCGTGGGGGACGTCGATGTCGACGCGCTCTACACCCCCGGCCACACCTCGGAGATGACGAGCTACCTCGTCGACGACGCGGTGCTCCTGACGGGTGACACCCTGTTCACCGAGAGCGTCGCCCGCCCCGACCTGGAGGAGGGCGACGAGGGCGCCCCCGACGCGGCCGCGCGCCTCCACGGGAGCCTACACGAGCGCATCCTCGCGCTGGACGACGCACTCCTCGTGGCGCCGGCGCACTTCGGCGACGCGGCGACGCCCCGCGCGGACGGCACCTACACCGCCCGTATCGGGGACCTCCGCGAGTCGCTCGACCTCCTCTCGCTGGACCGCGAGGCGTTCGTCGAGCGCGTCCTCTCGGATATGCCGCCGCGGCCCGCGAACTACGGGACCATCATCGGGACGAACCTCGGGCGGGAGGACGTGAGCGACGACCGGGCGTTCGAACTGGAACTCGGGCCGAACAACTGCGCCGCGAGTTCGGGCGCGGCGACGGGTGACTGAGATGCTCGCACAACTCGTCGCGGCGGACCTCTTCCCGCGGGGCGTCCTCCCGTACCTGCTCGGGGGGCTGTTCATCGGACTGGGCGTCGCGACCATCTACGTCGGGACGGGCATCTCGGCGGGTGCGAGCACGTTCCTCGAATCGACGCTGTCGTACGCCTCGGACGTGTCCCGCTTCCAGCGCTATCGCGCCTCCCGCGACTGGCGGGTGCTGTTCACCCTGAGCATCGTCGCCGGGGCGGCGGTGTACGCCCTCGCGTTCGGCGAGTTCGGGTGGACCACGGACGTCCAGCCGTGGCGGTTGCTCGTCGGCGGCGTCCTCGTCGGCGTCGGCACCCGCGTCGGGAAGGGGTGTACCTCCGGCCACGGTGTCTGTGGCGTCGGGTCGGCCTCCCGCACCTCCATCGTGAACGTCGCGACGTTCCTCGCCGTCGCCATCGGCGTGGCACAGCTGGTCGCCGCAGTGGGGGTGTCGCCGTGAGCGAACGAGGTGAGCGAACGGCGGCGGGGAGTGACGGGAAGCGAAGCGACCGGGTCTCCGTGAGCGAACGAAGTGAGCGCGACGAAGGGAGCGACGGCACCCTCGCCCGAGACGTCCTCGTCGTCGTCGGGGGCCTGCTGTTCGGGTTCGGTCTCGCGGCCAGTCGGATGGCCCGCCCGGAGGTCGTCCTGGACTTCCTCCAGTTGCAGGACCTCGGGCTCCTGTTCGTCATGGGCGGGGCCTCCGTCGTCGCGGGGCTGGGGTTCCTCCTCGGCCCGCGCCTGTTCGACCGGGCGCCGCTGACCGGGAAGGCGTACGAACGCCGCCTGAAGTCGATGGACCGCGACGTCCTCGTCGGCGGCGTGGTATTCGGCGCCGGCTGGGGCCTCTCGGGCATCTGCCCCGGGGCGGCGTACGCCAGTCTCGGCATCGGGAACGTCGCCATCCTCTGGGCCGTCGCCGGGATGTTCGTCGGAGCCTACGCGCAGGGCTATTGGCGCTCGCGCCGCGCCACAGCGGGCGACGCGACCGTCGGCGCCGACTGACGGGCGCGTGGTCCGGGGTTCCCCCCGCCCGCACGACACCGGGCCGAGCGCCCATCGAGGTACAGGGGGTACGAACGCCGCTATTGCTCTCTTTCCGCAAATGCGTTGACACTCGTTACCGGCAAGAGTGCACGAAGGGTGAACGGGCGGGGCAGGTCGTGCACTGTTGTGCAATTCTCGCACAAGTATTTTACGTGCGAGCGGTCAACTACTACCGATGGTAGATTCGATGGGTGAGATGCTCCGACAGGACATGGAGTGTGAGGGGCTGCTGGAGTGTTTCCACGGACTGAAGGAACTCGACCGGGAGTGTTTCCGGGTGCTGGTCGAGAGCGACGAACCGCGGACGGTCGACGAGGTGGCCGAGGCCGTCGAGCGCGAGCGGTCGACGGCCTACCGCGCGCTCCAGCGGCTCAAACAGGCCGGCTTCGTCCAGAAGGAGCAGGTCAACTACGAGCAGGGCGGGTACTACCACGTCTTCCGGCCGACGGAACCCGACGTGGTGGCCGACGAGATGCAGCGGATGCTCAACGACTGGTACGCCAAGATGGGCCAGCTCATCGGCGAGTTCCGCGAGAAGTACGACGAGGAGACACCGACACAGGCAGCCGCCGAGAACTGACCCCGTTTCCGAACCACACGTCCGAGAGACCGACGAGCGACTTCGCCCCGGGTCCTATCCGCTCGACTGGTCGCCGACGTCCCTGCCCTCCCCGAAGGCGATGACCCCCGCGACCGGGAGCACCAGCAGGACGGCGTTCAATACGGTGTCTCCGCTGTGGGAGTCAGGAACAGCGTACTCCCCACGAGTCCGGCGACGGGGAAGAACCCGCGGATGGGGACGCCGAACGACGAGAACAGGCCGCCGACGCCGAGACCGTCGAACTCCATACTCCGACGAGAAGCGACGCGAGAAAAGGCCCGGGGGAGCGGCCCGTCGTGCCTGGTTCCGGAGCGGGCGACCGGAAGGTTACGCGAAGAGGTCCTCGAAGTCGTTGCGGATGAAGTAACGGACCCAGTTGCCGTACGTGCGGTCGGCGGGGTGGTCTGCGACCTGCTCGTATCGCACCGTGCCGTCCTCGTCGATGACGTACACCGCCGCGATACCAGTCAGGCCGTGGCTGGTCTCCTCGGTCCCGCTGTACTGTTCAGCCACCTCGCCGTCGGGGTCGGCGAGCAACTGGAAGTTCAGGTCGTAGCGGTCGCGCATCTGCGCCACCGGCCCCATCGGGTCCGTGACGATCGGCAGGATGTCGACGTTGTCGTTGAACCAGAGGTCGTACTCGACCTCGCTGAACGTCTGGAGCTGTTCGGCGCAGAACGAACACCAGTGGCCGCGGTTGACGAGGACGACCGTCGGGCCGTCCTCTAGGGTGTCCGAGAGCGTTACCTCGTCGCCGCCGGTGTGTTCGAGCGTGAAGTCGGGCGCCTGCTCGCCTTCGAGTGACATGCGCGGGACGACGAGCCCCTCGTACATAGGCGTCCTGCGATGTCTCCCGGCGGACGCACGGCGGCGAAAGCTTCCAGTGAGTTTCGACACCGGCAATCCTTAGACGCAATCGAACCGGTAACCCGCGCTCTCCGCGTCCGTTCTTCCGGGCCGAACCTGTCGATTCGACACCATCGGAACCGCGGTACGGAGCGGTAACCGAGCGAACTACTATCAGTCAAGCTATGTTTATCTCCTCTCCCACCCTACGGACCGCTCGGTTATGTCCTACACCTACGGTCAGCCAGTGTACATCCTGAGCGAGGGGAGCAGCCGGACCCGCGGGCGCGACGCCCAGTGGATGTTCATCCGGGCGGGCACGGCCGTCTCGGAGGCCGTCCGGACGACGCTCGGCCCGAAGGGGATGGACAAGATGCTCGTCGACCCCTCCGGGACCGTCGTCATCACGAACGACGGCGTCACCATCTTAGAGGAGATGGACATCGAGCACCCCGCCGCCCAGATGATCGTCGAGGTCGCCTCCACGCAGGAGGACGAGACCGGCGACGGCACCACGACGGCGGTCATCCTCGCGGGCGAACTCCTCAAGAAAGCCGAGGACCTGCTCGACGACGACATCCACCCGACGGTCATCGCCAACGGCTACCGCTTCGCGGCCGCCGAGGCCCGCCGGGTACTGGAAGAGATGGCGGTTCGCGTCGAGAGCGACGACGAGGAGACCCTCCGGAAGATCGCCATGACGGCGATGACCGGCAAGGGCTCGGAGGCCAGCAAGGACCTGCTCGCCGACCTCACCGTCGAGGCCGTTCGCGCGGTCGCCGACGACGACGGCGTCGACACGGACAACAT
>CAYYSW010000099.1:0-4957 GCA_964474395.1 uncultured Halobacteriales archaeon | reverse complement strand
GTGGTCATCGAGACCGTCGTCGGTGGCTCCGTCGCCGATTCGCGCCTCGTCGAGGGCGTCATCGTCGACAAGGAGCGCGTCCACGACACCATGCCCACGACCGTCGAGGACGCCTCGGTCCTCCTGCTCGAGACCCCCATCGAGGTCCGCGGCCTGGAGAGCGACGCCGAACTGTCCATCACCACGCCCGCCCAGCTCGAGGAGTTCATCGCCCGCGAGGAGGGCGAACTCCGCGACGTCGTCGACCGCATCGTCGGGACCGGCGCGAACGTCGTCTTCTGCCAGAAGGGCATCGACGACCTCGCGCGCCACTACCTCGCCCGGAAGGGCGTCCTCGCCGTCCGCCGCGTCAAGAAGAGCGACATGCACGCGCTGGCCCGCGCGACCGGCGCCCGCTCCGTCGGCGACCTCTCGGACATCGAATCGGCACAGCTCGGCCACGCCGGCATCGTCGAGGAACGGCGCATCGGCGACGAGACCCTGCTGTTCGTCGAGGACTGCGAGAACCCCAAGAGCGTCTCCATCCTCCTGCGCGGCGGCACCGAACACGTCGCCGCCGAGGTCGAACGCGCCCTCACCGACGCCCTCGGCGTCGTCCGCGTGACCATGCTCGAGGGGACCGTCGTCCCCGGCGGGAGCGCCCCCGAGATCGAACTCGCGGGCGCCATCCGCGACTTCGCCGACGGCATCAGCGGCCGCGAGCAACTCGCCGTCGAGGCGTTCGCCGACGCGCTGGACGTCGTCCCGCGCACCCTCGCCGAGAACGCCGGGCTCGACCCCATCGACACGCTCGTCGAACTCCGCGCGCGCCACGACGCCGGCGAGACGGCCGCGGGCCTCGACGCCTACACCGGGACGGTCAGCGACATGGAGGAACTCCACGTCGTCGAGCCCCTGCGCGTGAAGCTCCAGGCCATCGAGAGCGCGACGGAGGCCGTCGAACTCCTCCTGCGCATCGACGACGTGGTCGCCGCCCGTCTGAACAAGAGCGGCGGCGACGAGTTCGACGGGATGGACTTCTAGGCACCTGGTCCGGAACCCGACCATCGACTTCTTTCGAACGCTCGACACGGCGAGCGACCGCGCTACAACTCGAACACCGACGCCCGCCGCGTCGTCCGGACGCCGTACGGCGCGCTCTCCACGCCGGTCGGCCACCCCCCGTCGGGGTAGCGCGCGTCGAGGGCCGCGCCGACCGCCTCGCGGACGCAGGCGCGGGCGCAGGCTCCCACCTCCGTGGCGCTCCCGGCGAACGCCTCGGGCGGCCCGGCCCGCTCACAGCCGACGACGGCGGCGTCGCTGGTCGTCCCGGGCACGCCGACCCGTGCGAGGAGCGTCGCCGCCTTCGCCTCCGCGACGAGCGCGAGCAACGAGGCGAGCGCCCCGTCCGTGAGCGCCCGCCCCGTCCACAGGAGGACGTTGACCGTTCCGGGCCGGTGTGGGTCGTCGGGGGCTCCGGTGGACCCGTGGGGGTCCATCGGCAGTTCCGCGGGGTTCGAGACGCCCGCGGTCGCCACCGCCGTCACCGGGCCACAGCGCGCGCCCCGCGCGTGGCGCATCGCGACCCCCGTCAGGAGTGCCGGCCCCGAGTGCGCGAACCCGGCGCGTTCGCGGCGCTCCTCGACGTACCCGTCCAGGTCGCGGTCGGTCCAACCCTCCGGGACGGTGATGTTGTAGGCCGTCCCGCCCGCCGAGAGGCCGCCGCGCCACCCCGAGGAGAGCCAGCGCGTGTTCGGCCGGCGGACGCACAACACCTCCTCGCGGACCGTCGTCTCGGCGTTCATGACGAACCGTGGTACGCGTCGAGAGCCGTCAGCAGTCGCTCGTGGTCCTCGCGGGTCCGGACGGCGACCCGGACGTGCGTGTCCAGCCCCCGGAACGTCGTGGCGTCCCGGAGCGCGATGTCCCCTTCCCGGAGGGCGGCGAGCAGGTCCGAGGGGTTCCGGCCGACGTCACAGAGCAGGAACGGGGCGTCGGAGGGGGCCACGTCGAAGTACTGTTCCAGTCCGTCCCGGAGGACGGCGCGCTCCTCGCGGACCCGTTCGCGGGTCGCCGCGACGAACGCCGACTGGCGCAGACAGTGGGCGCCGACGCGGGCGGCGGGCGTCCCGAGCGCCCACGCCGGGACCGCCCGCCGGAGTCGGTCCTCTCGCTCGCCCCTCGCGACCGCGAACCCCGCGCGCAGGCCGGGGAGGCCGAACAGCTTGGTGAGCGAGCGGGCGACGACGACGCCCTCCCGACCCGCGAGCGACGCCCTGTCGGTGAAACCGAGGAACGCCTCGTCCGCGAGGAGGGGAACCCCGGCGTCCACACATCGCTCGTGGAGGGCGTCGAGTGCGTCGGGGTCGGGCAGTTCGCCGGTCGGGTTGTTCGGCGTGCAGACGACCACCATCGCGTGGTCCGCGGGGTCGGCCTCCCAGATGACGTCGTGAGCGACGAACTCGGGGACGCCCCCCTGCAGGCGCACCTCCCGGGCGTACTCGCCGAAGGAGGGGGCGGGGACGAGCACCGAGTCGCCCGGCGAGACGGTGACGCCGAGCGCGAGGCGGATGGCCGCGAGGCCGCCCGGCGTCGGGACGACGTCCCCGGGGTCGCAGCCGACGTACCCGGCGGCCGCGCGGCGGAACTCGGGGTAGTCGTCGCGGGGGTACGACCGCGCGGCGTCGAACGATTCGTCGTAGACCTGGCGGGCACCCTCCGGGACGTGCGGGTTGCAGTTGGCGCTGAAGTCCAGTTCGACGCCGTCGTCGCTCCCGTGGGGGACGCGCTCGACCGACCCGACGCTCTCGGGGTTCACGCGGGGCCCGCCCCCTCGCCCAGCAGTCGGTCGTACACCGTCGCGATACGATCACGGACCGCCGGGAGCCCGCCCGCGCGGTCGGCCAGCGCGAGCGCCCCGCCCATCCCGACGCCCTCCTTTGCCTCGCCGGCGAGGTAGCGTTCCATGGCGACGTGGTCGTCGGTGAACCCGGGGTCGGTGACGGTCAGCGCGAGCTCGAGGTCACCGCAGGCGGCCGCGAGGTCGGGCGTCGCGTCGGCGACGAACGACGTGGTGGCGATGGGGAGGGGCGCGTCGCTCCGACACCGGACGAGCGCGCCCGCCGCGACGAGTTGCGTCCCGCCGGCGAGTGTCACGTCGGTTCCGGCGTCGAGGGCGCCGACGACGAGGCCCGCCACGGTCGCGAGGACGGGATCCCCGACCGCGCCGGCGGCGCGGACCGGGTCGTCGGTGCCCCCCTCGAGGCCGGCGGCGGCGAGGGCCTCCTCGACCACCCGCCGTTTCAGGTCGAGGGGGTTGTCGGCCAGCGACGAGCAGACCGCGTAGTCGTGGCCGAGGGCGCGGAGCACGCCGAGCGCCGTCGTCGTCCCCCCGGGGATGGTCTCGCCGACCAGGAGCGGGCCGGGCAGGGAGGCCCCGAGGCGGCGGGCGCGCTCGAAGGCCCCGCCGGCGCCGGGGACCGCCCGCCCCTCGCGGATGTCCCCGCCGGGTGCCACGCCGACGTCGAGCGTGGGCGCGCCCGAGGGTGCCCCGAGACCCGCGTCGACGACGGTGACGTCGAAGCCCAGTTCCTCCCGCGCCGCCCGGGTGACGACGGCGGGGGTCGGACAGCCCGTGGGACTGACGGGCGTCGGATGCGGGTCGCCCTCGAGGGGTGTGACCGGCCGGCCGTAGGTCAGTATCTCGGCGTCGGCGCTCGGCGTGTGGCGCATCAGGTCGGGGGTCGCGCCGGCGGCGCTGATGCCCTCGACCCGGGCGACGCGGGTCGTCCCCGCGACGAGTATCAGTCGCACAGCGCCCCCGCCACCTGCGCGTCCCGCGGTCGGTTCACGTTCACTGCCAGTCGGTAGGTGTCTCGTATCACGATGGTGTCCTCCGCGTCGGCCACGACGTTCAGCCCCGACGGGGCGAGCGCGCGGCCCTCGTAGTCGAACGTCGTGTCCGCGCTCACCCCCAGTTCGCGTTTCAGGACGAGGGGGACGCAGACGGCGAGCGCCCCGTTTCCGCCCTCGGCCGTCCGTCTCCGGTGGTCGGCGAGCACGGAATCGACGGTCGGGCCGTCGAGCAGGGGGAGGTCCGCGACGACGGTCAGGGTCGGCGCGGTCAGGTCGCCCGCCGCCAGCGCCCGGTCGAGGTCGGCGACGTACCCCTCGCCGGGCGTCTCGACGGTCCGGACGCGCTCGCGGACGTGGTCTGCGGTCCGCGGGGCGTTCGGCGAGACGGCCGCGACGGTGCGCTCGACGCCCGAGGCGGCGAGGGCGTCGAGCACTCGGTCGACCATCGTCCGTCCACGGATCGACAAGAGGGGTTTCTCGGTGTCGAGGGCGAGGCGCGTCCCCCGCCCCCCACACATCACCAGAGCGTCCACGCGACCACCCCCAGGTGTAGCGCACAGACCCGCCCTACCTCGTTCGCCGCGCCGAAGACGTCGCCGTTGACGCCGCCGAGTTCCCGCCCTCCCCACGCGAGGACGGCGAGGCCGCCCGCGAGCCCCCCGAAGACGGCGGCGGGCGCGACCGGACCGACCCCGGTGAGCAGGCAGGCCGGCAGCGCCGCCACCGCCGGGCCGAGGAGGAGTGCGGGGTCGGCCCGCCGGGTGAACGCCGCCCCGAGGCCGTCGTGGGTCGCCTCGCCGAGGCAGGCGACGGCCGCCATCGAGAGCTTCGCGCCCACCTCGCTCGCGACGACCAGGCCCACCAGCACGAGCGGCGGAAGGGACGCGACCGCGAGCGCCCCCCCCGCGAGGCCGACGAGGACCGTCCCGAGCGCGAGGACCGCGCCGACGCCGACGGTCGTGTCCTTCAGGACGCGCCGGCGCTCCTCGGGGCCGCCGTGGACGACGGCCGCGTCCCCGAGGTCCGCCACCCCGTCGGCGTGGTTGACGCCGGTGACGGCCACCAGCGCCAGCAGGTAGCCGAGCGCGAGCGTCGGCGCGGGCAGCGGTATCGTGGCCACGAC
>CAYYSW010000098.1:0-9004 GCA_964474395.1 uncultured Halobacteriales archaeon | reverse complement strand
AGGTCCACGGCGGCGCCGGCTACGTCACCGACCACCCCGTCGAGCGCTACTACCGCGACGCCCGCATCACGAAGATCTACGAGGGCACCAGCGAGATACAGAAGAACATCATCGCAGACCGCCTGCTCTGAGATGGTGGATGCAGAACCAGCACCGGACCACGAGGCCTGGAGCGACCGGCAGGAGGAGACGATGGTCTCCGTCGACGGCCACAACCTCTCGATGGCCTACCGGGACCGCGGGGAGGGCGACGCCGTCGTCTTCCTGCACGGCATCCCGACGTGGTCGTTCCTCTGGCGGCGGGTCACGCCGCCGCTCGAATCCGAGTTCCGGACCGTCGTCCCGGACCTCCTCGGCTACGGGACGAGCGCCCGACGCGACGGGTTCGACCGCTCCATCCGCGCCCAGGAGGCGGCGCTCTCGGACCTCGTCGACGCCCTCTCGCTGGAGACGGTGTCCATCGTCGCCCACGACATCGGCGGCGGGGTCGCCCTGCGCTACGCGTCGCACAACCCCGAGCAGGTGGAGAAACTCGTCCTCTCGAACGCCGTCTGTTACGACTCGTGGCCGGTCCAGTTCATCAGCGACCTCGGCCTGCCGAAGACGGCCGAGATGGACCCCGAGGAGCTCGAGGCGAAACTCGACGGCGCGTTCGTGAAGGGACTCCACGGCGACGAGGACGACGTCGACCGCTCGTTCGTCGAGGGCATCAAGGCGCCGTGGCTGGCCGAGGACGGCCGGACGGCGCTCGCGCGTGCGGCCGTCGCCACCAACACGAACCACACCACGGAGATAGACTACGACGCCATCGACGCCGACGTCCTCTGTCTCTGGGGCGAGGACGACGTGATGCAGCCCGTCGAGTACGGCGAGCGACTCGCGGAGGACCTCGGCGGGGAGGTCGAGCGGCTCTCGGATGCCTACCACTGGGTCGTCGAGGACCGGCCAGACGCCTATCGGGAGGCCTGCCGGGCGTTCCTGCTGGCCGAGTAGGTCCTCCCGTCTCCCGTCTGACGACCCCACCGAAACAGGCAGGTTCTCCCCCTCACATGTCCTGCCCATGAGTACCACCAACACCGACCCCGAGAACGCCCCCGACTGGGAGTTCAAGGAGCGTGACGTCTACATCCTCCAGGAGCTCTCGGACGACCCACAGCTCTCCTCGCGGGAGTTGGCCCGCATCCTGAAGAACAAGTACGACATCGACGTCTCGCACGTCACCGTCAGCGAGTCCATCCGCGGTATGCGCGAGGACGGCGTCTTCCGCGAGGCCATCGTCCCCAACGAGGAGTACTTCATCTTCGGGATGTTCGAGTTCAAACTCGACCCCGAGCACTTCGACGAGACGTGGCGCGACGCCCTCGAGGCCATCCGTGGATCGCCCAACACGCTGTTCATGTGTCTCTCTGACGGCGAGTACCAGTGGAAGTCCATCATGATGTTCCCCGACCGGCGCACGGAGTCGCGCTGGATACACGAGTTCTACAAGGCCCACGGCAAGTCCGTCCAGAACATCCGCAACAGTGTCGTTCACAACGTCCTGAAGTTCCGGACGGACCCCGAACTGCTGGGGTCTCTCTACGAGGAGGGCTGAGGCGACGGGGAGAGGCTTTTGCGCCTGCCCCACGAATCTCCGGGCATGGCAACTACCTCGCGTCTGGACCGCTTCGACCCCCGTGTCGTCGCGGTCCTGGCCGCCACCGTCCTCTCCGTCGCCGGTCTCGGCACCGGCCTCGTCCTCGTGGTGGTCGCGGCACTGGCACTCAACCTCGCGTCGGTCCCAATCACCGGAACCCTCTCGCTGGTCCTCTCGCTGGTCCTCGTCCAGGGGGTCGGCGTCCTGCTGGTCGCGCTAGCGTACTTCGCGCTCACCGACCGCTCGTTTAGCTTCGTCGGCGCGCGGGTCCCGACGCTCGGCGACGTGGCCTGGATCGTCGGGGGCTTTCTCGTCTCGCTGCTCGGCTACGTGGCCGTCGCCCTCCTTCTCTCTGCCACCGGGACCCAGTCCGCCCAGAACGAGGTGGTCGGCATCGTCGAGGGCAATCCCGACCTCCTCCTCTGGCTGGTCCCCCTCTCGTTCCTGCTCATCGGCCCCGGCGAGGAACTGCTCTTCCGGGGTATCGTCCAGGGGCGGCTCCGCGAGACGTTCGGTCCGACGCTCGCCATCGGCCTCGCGACGGCCATCTTCGTCCTGCTGCACTACTTCTCGCTGTCGGGCGGGGCCACCCAGCGACTGGTCTACATCGCGGCGCTCGTCCCCCCGGCGCTGGTGTTCGCCGTCAGCTACGAGCGGACGAACAACATCGTCGTCCCGTCGCTCATCCACGGGGCGTACAACGCCCTCCAGTTCGGTCTGCTGTACGTCGCGCTGAAGTACGGCCCGGAACTGGAGGAGGCGGCCGCCGGCGCCCTGCTGTTCTGAGGGCGACGCCCCGCGAGCGCTTTTGTCCCTCTGTCACGTAGGTCCCTCCCATGACAGACGTCATCGTCGTCGGGGGCGGTCCCGCCGGCCTGAGCGCGGCGCTGTTCGCCTCGAAGAACGGCCTCGACACCGTCGTCTTCGACACCGACGGGACGTGGATGCACAAGGCCCACCTGTTCAACTACCTCGGTGTCGGCTCCGTCGGCGGCGACTCGTTCATGGCGGTCGCCCGCCAGCAGGTCGACGACTTCGGCGTCGACCGGCGGCAGGGCGAGGAGGTGACGGGTGTCGAGCGGACGGACGACGGCTTCACCGTCACGTCCGGGAACGGGGAGGAGTCCGCCCCGTACCTCGTTCTCGCGACGGGCGCGAAGCGGGACCTCGCCGAGTCGCTGGGCTGTGCCTTCACCGACGAGGACGTGGTGGACGTCGACGTGACGATGGAGACGAGCGTCGAGAACGCCTACGCGACGGGCGCGATGGTCCGCGCCGAGGAGTGGCAGGCGGTCATCTCGGCGGGCGACGGCGCGGCCGCGGCGCTCAACATCCTCTCGAAGACGAACGGCGAGCACTTCCACGACTTCGACACGCCCGGCGACGCCGACGAGGTGTTCGGGTCGATGCGCCCCTCGGAGTAGTTTCGCTAACGCTGTTCGCGTTCTCTTCCTCGGAGTTGCCATCGTATCCCCTGCCGGGCGAGTCGCTGGCAATGGTAACCTCGCCCGGTGGAATTAAGCCGCCGAGGGACACCTTCGACCCATGGAGTTAGACGACATCGACCGCGTGACGGTTCTCGGCGCGGGGAGCATGGGTCACGGTATCACGGAAGTCGTCGCGCTCGCGGGCTACCGCGTGACGATGCGCGACATCGAACAGGAGTACGTCGACGACGGGTACGACTCCATCAAGTGGTCGCTGGAGAAACTCGCCGAGAAGGGCATCATCGACCAGACGCCCGAGGAGGTCCTGAACCGCATCGAGACGGCGGTCGACCTCGGCGAGGCCGTCTCGGACGCCGACCTCGTCATCGAGGCCGCGCCCGAGCAGATGAGCCTCAAGAAGGACATCTTCGGCGAACTCGACGAGCTCGCACCCGAGGGGGCTATCCTCGCGACGAACACCTCCTCGCTGTCGATCACGGAGATCGCGAGCGCGACCGACCGCCCCGAGTCGGTCGTCGGGACGCACTTCTTCAACCCGCCGGTGAAGATGGACCTCGTCGAGGTCATCTACGGCGCGGAGACGGCAGACGAGACCGCCGAGGTCGCCTACCAGTTCATCGAGGCCGTCGGCAAGACGCCCATCTACGTCCGCAAGGACGTCAACGGCTTCGTCGTCAACTCCGTCCTCGGGCCGTTCGGCGACGAGGCGGCGTGGATGGTCTCGGGCGGCGAGGCCACCGTGAAACAGGCCGACGCGACGATGGTCCACGAGCGGGGCTACCCGATGGGACCGTTCGAGCTCTCGGACCTCACGGGCATCGACATCGGCTACAGCGTCCGCAAGGAGGCCGGCAAGCCCATCCCGCCCATCGTCCAGGAGAAGGTCGACGCCGAGGAGCTCGGCCAGAAGACCGGGAAGGGCTACTACGACTACGACGACGGCGACGGCGCGGACTACCAGCCGGAGGACGCCGACGGGGAGTTCGACTGGCTCCGTATCGAGGCGCGCATGATAAACGAGGCGGCCAAACTCATCGGGAACGACGTCGCCACCGCCGAGGCCATCGACACCGGGATGCGCCTCGGGGCGGGCTTCCCCGAGGGGCCGTGTCGCCGCGCGGACAAGCTCGGCCTCGACACCGTCCTCGAGAAGCTCCGTGACCTCCACGGGGAGACCGGCGAGGATCGCTACGATCCCGCGGAGCATCTCGTCGAACTCGTCGAGTCGGGCAAGACCGGCGAGGAGGCGGGCGAGGGGTTCTACAACTACGGCGAGGGCGGCGAGCGTCACTACACGACGATCAACGCCGAACTGGGCGAAGACGGGCTCCTCGAAGTCGAACTCGACCGCCCCGAGCGGCTGAACGCCCTCAACGGCGACCTGATGGACGAGGTGGTCCACCTACTGGAGACGACGCCGACCGAGGACGTGCGGTGTGTCACCTTCGAGGGGACCGGCGACCGAGCGTTCTCGGCCGGCGCGGACATCACCGGCTTCTCCGGGATGGAACCCCACGAGGCGGGCGTCACGGAGTTCTTCGAGGTCGTCGCGTCCTACCCCCGGCCCACGCTGGCGAAGATACAGGGCTTCTGTCTCGGTGGGGGCCACGAACTCGCGCTGGCCTGTGACCTGCGCATCGCCACCGAGGACTCGGAGTTCGGCTTCCCCGAGATAACCCTCGGGCTCATCCCCGGCGGCGGCGGCACCCAGCGCGCGATGCGGATGCTCACCGACGCCCGCGCGAAGGAACTCGTCTTCCGTGGCAACCGCATCGACGCCGGGACCGCCGAGGAGTGGGGCCTCATCAACCGCGCGGTGTCCGCCGAGGAGTTCGACGAGACCGTCGAGGAGTTCCTCGACGACCTCGTCCACGGCGCGCCCATCGCACTGGAGAAGGCCAAGAAGGTCATGAACGCGGGCCGCGACCAGGACCTCTCGGCCGGCCTCGAACTGGAGTCCCAGGCGTTCGGCCTGCTGCTCGGTACCGAGGACATGAAGGAGGGAACGAGCGCGTTCATGGAGAAACGCGACGCGGAGTTCGAGGGCAAGTGATGGACGGGTCGGACGCGAGCCCGGAGAGCCGGGGCGACGGGGAGACCGCCGACGCCCGCGAGCGCCGCCTGAAGGAGGAGGCCGCCGAACACGGCTTCTTCGGCACCCTCGGCCTCGAACTGGAGTCCGCCCGCGAGGGTCGGGCGGTCCTCTCGGTCCCGTTCGAGGAGTCGTTCACCAACATCCCGAACGACTCGATGCACGGCGGCGTCACGGCGTCGCTCGTCGACACCGCGAGCGGGTTCGCCCTCCGTTCGACGCTCGACCCGGGGACGGGGCTGACGACGACGGACATGAACGTGCGGTACGTCCGGCCGGCGACGGCGGATCTCCGTGCGGAGGCGCGGGTCGTCCGCGCGGGCCGGTCGGTCGGCGTCACCGAGTGCGAGGTGACGAGCGTCGCACCCGACGGCGATCGCAAGACCGTCGCGACCGGCGGGACCACCTACCGCCTGTTCCGGGGTGACTCGGCGTGAGCTCGGACGACCCGGCCGACGGAGGCGACGTCGACGCGGAGTTCAGCTACTTCGCGGACGTGGAGGTGGGCCGGACCGTCACCACGCAGGGTCGGACCATCACCGGCGCCACCGTCGAGAACTTCGCGGGCGTGAGCGGCGACTTCAACCACCTCCACACGGACGCCGAGGCGATGGCCGAGTCCGACTTCGGCCAGCGCATCGCCCACGGCGCGCTCGTCTTCTCGGTGATGACGGGCCTGCTCTGGCAGTCCCGCTCGGAGGAGGAACGCGACGCAGTCGTCGCCTTCTACGGCGTGGACCGTCTCCGGTTCAGGGCGCCGACGTTCGTCGGCGATACGGTCCACGTCGAACTCGAAGTCGTCGAGAAGACCGAACGGGACCACCCCGTCGGCAACGGCGTCGTCACCTACGACGCCGAGGTGCTGAACCAGGACGACGAGCCGGTGCTGTCCTGCCAGTTGCGCTCGCTCGTGGTCTGAGGCGAGGGGGCGTTCCTCCCCGCGGTTCCGGAGGTTCTCGCTCGCCTCGCGCCTCGAACCGCGCTACTCTCCCGTCTCGACGCCACAGAGGTTCCCGTCCTCGTCGAACCGCTTGGCGCGCAGGAACCGCGTCCGGTAGCGGTTGGCACCCTTGTAGACGTCGGCCTCGCGTATCTCGTCGGTCCGGTCGTCGGCCACCGCGTCGATGACGTCCTCTATCTGCTCCTTCTCGCTGGGGGTGAGCTCGAAAGTGTACTCGCGGGACTCCTCTCGCTCCAGGGTCGTCCACTTCCGGGCGGCGGCGACGACCAGCGAACACGGCTCGCGGCAGGGGAACTCCCCGTCGCCCCGGGGGGCGTCGAGTTCGGTGTCCTCGTCCTCGTCCCACTGCCGGCGCTTGAGACACTGCGAGTCGACACAGCACGTCTGGGCGACCCACTCGACGGCCTCGGGGTGGAGTTCGTCGATGACGTCGTAGATGCCCGTCTGGCGCTCCGCGGTCTCGCGCCAGTGGTTCACGTCGAGGGCCCCCTCGCGTTCGCGGTGCCAGTTGGCGACCGTCGCGGGGTAGAAGAAATCGACCGCCCGAACCAGTTCACCCCCCGAGAGGTCGGGGAAGACCCACCCGCTCCGGAGGGTGGGTGCGGTCTTCAGGGGCCGGTAGCGGCCGTCCTCGTCCTCCGTGGCGATGTGGCGCGCGTCGAGGGGGTCGCGGTGGGCGTCGAGGTCCCCCCCCGCGCGGTCGGCGTCGTCCTCGTGGCGCAGGTCGTAGACCCGCTCGTCGTCCTCGTCGAGCGAGACGGTGACGAGCAGCTCACCCCACGTCCGCTCGATTCCCTCACGGAGGGCGTCGTACCGTTCGGGGACGGAGTGGTCCTCGGCCCCCTCGACCCACCGGAGGAACGCCCGGCGGTCGGCGGTGCGCTCGGGGACCGCCCAGACGTACCAGTTCGAGACGTAGTCGGGGTGGTCCGCGGCGGCCTCGCGGAACGCCTCGGCCGAGAGGCCCTCGTGGCGCTCCTCGGGCGTCTCGAGGCGGTAGGTGTCGCCGTCGAACGAGGCACGGAGGCCGTCGACCGCCACGCCGTCGGCGGCCGCCTCGCGCAGCGCCTCGATGTGGGTCGCGCTCATGGCCGAACCGACGGGCGGCAGGGAATAAAGTCGGTCGCTTCGCCTCCACGTGAATCGACGGTAGCGCTATCCCGGCCGTTTCGTAACCGGAGGAGATGGTCCCCCGAGGAGGTGAGCAGTAGTGGAGTGACAGACCGACCGAAGCCTCCGGGTCCGGATGGCCCTCACGCTCGGTCTCATCGGCCTCCTCCCGTTCGCGTTCGCCTACACGCTGTTGTTCTCGTTGACCACCGTCGGCGTCGAACTGCTCTCGTTCGCCACCGAACGGCCGTGGAACGGAGAGTTCTACGTGAACCCGCTGGTGCTCGTGGGGCTCGTCGCCGCGAGGTTCGCCGCCCAGTACCTCCTCGGCGAGCGTGTCGCGCTCCGGGAACTCGACGAGACGATGACCGGCCTGCCCGACAGGGACCTCAGGGACGTCGACGGCGGCCTCAAGGTCCTCTACGTCGTCCCCGTCGACTCCGCCCAGTTCGGCAACGATCGGGACCTCACCAGCCGCGACCTGTTCCCCTCGACCCATCCGGACGCCCGGGACTCAGGTACGTCCCACGCGCCGGTTCCGGGTCCGCTCGCGGTCCGCCGATGACTCCGATTCGGTTCCCGTCTCGCGTTCCGACTCGCGGCGCTCCGCGAGCGCCGCTACCCCGTCGAGCGCCCGCTGGCGTTCCTCCGCCACCCAGTTCGGGCGGGTACCGAGTTCGAGGGCGTTGTCCAGCGCCTCCAGGGCGAGCTCCCAGAGGCCCCGTTCGTTGTAGAAGAACCCGAGGTTGTACCACGCGTGAGCGGAGCGCGGGTCGAGTTCGACGGCGCGTTCGGCGTGTTCGAGCGGCCGGGAACTGTCGCCCAGTTCCCAGAGGGCGTACGCGAGGTTCGTCTCGGCGACGGCGGCGTGTTCGGAGTCGTCGTCTATCCGGACGGCCTCCAGATACGCGCCGACGGCCGCGTCGTGTTCCTCCAGTTGCCCGTGGGCGACGCCGGCGTTCACCCACGCCTCCTGTGCGATGGTCGAGTCCTCGGGGGCGAACCGGACCACCCGCCCGAACGTGTCGAGGGCCTGTTCGTACTGCTCGATGGCGAGGTACTCGACGCCCACCTCCAGCAGGGCCTCGGGGTCCACGTCGGCCGGCACGACCTGCTCGGGGTCGAGGAGATCCGTCAGGGCGTGGTCGTCCACCGGGTCGACGAGGACTGGCGGACGCGTGGGTCTCCGGTGTTCCTCCGGATCGAGGTCGAACCCCTCGTAGGGGTCCTCGAAGCCAGTCCCCTCGGAGAAGCGGTGTCTGCGCGGCGTGGACATCGGGGCCGGTAGGCGAGCAGCGACGATAGCGATAGCGGTGCCCGGACCCGTCAGTCGCCCGCGACGCCGCCGGTGTCGGCGCGGACCTGCGCGATGGCGTCGCTCACGTTCGCGCCGGCCTCCGCCGCGCGTTCGAGGATGACGTCGGCCATCAGCGGTTCGGTCCCGACGGCGCCGGCGTACCAGATGTTCGTGCCGTCCACGTCGGCCGGCACGTCGTACCCCGTCCGGTAGTCGTCGGTGATACCCATGTCCTCGGGGATATCCTCCTGGGTGTGGAAGCCGTCGGCGATGAACAGGGGGACGACGACGACGTCGTCGCTCTCGAAGAACTCCGCGACGTCGTCCACCTCGGGATCCTCGTCCATGAACAGGGCCTCTACCTCGTCGAAGCGACCCATCTCGCGGATGCGGTCGGCGTGGTAGTGGATGGCCTTCGCGCTGTTCTCGTTGCGCTCGGTGCCGTGGCCGACGACGGCGA
>CAYYSW010000097.1:0-9017 GCA_964474395.1 uncultured Halobacteriales archaeon | reverse complement strand
GTCCGCGATGGAGAGCTTCGGGTCGCCGACGACCATGTACTGCCGTCCGGTTATCGTCTCGGACCCGAGGACGTCGAGGGTCCCCCCCAGCGAGAAGCCGGCGTTGAGCAGGCGCGCGAGCGTCCGGCCGACCCGCGTGGCCGGCTCGTTGCCTACCTCAGTCAGGGTGACGACGCCCGCGATGGCGCCCGCCTCGACCAGCGCCATCCCCTGTCCGAACGACCGACAGCCGTTGAGGACGAACGCGCGGGCGCCGACCGCTTCGAGGGCCGTCGCGTCGAGGTGACCGTCCGAGCACTGCATCCCCTCGTCGGTGACGTGGCCGACGTAGTGGACGAAATCGCGGTCTTCGGCGAGGGCATCGGCCAGTTCGTCGCGCGTCAGGTCCTCGCGGACCTCCACCTCGAACTGGACGAGTTCGCGCAGGCCGTACAGCTCGCGCACGTCCGACTCCTGGCGCATCTCCGGGGAGTTCGAGACGACGAGCACCTCGATGGCCCCGCTCGGGTTCGCATCGAGGCGGCGCCGGCGCGCGTCGAGCGTCGGCTTCGCCGCCCCCATCGGGTAGCCGTCGCCGACCCAGACGTGCTCGATGGAGTCCGTCGGGTCGAGGCCGACGACGAACTCGCCCTCGTCATCGCCGTCGCTCGCCCCTCGCGTGAGCCCGTCCACGGGGACGGACGCTCGCGGGCGGCCGGCGACGGTCGCCCCGCTCACGCGAACCCCACCGTCCGTCTCGACCCGGGTGTCGGGGGAGCCGCGGGTGAAGTCCTCGATAGCGGTCATCGACTGCCCGTCCCAGCGCCGCGGCGTCGGGGTCGGACACCGGACGATGCCGAGGTCGGCGGCGACGAAGGGCAGATGCTCGACGTTCCTCCCCTCCGGCCGGACGTCGGCCGTCGTCACCCAGCGGGGCATGGCCGCCTCGAGCGCCTCCTCGGGCAGTTCGAAGTAGCGACGGACCCGCTCGCCGAGCGACGCCTCGTAGAGCGCCGCCGGGTCGAAGGCGACGTTCCGGTCGGCGAGTCGCCCCTCGACTGACTCCCGCTCGGCGAGGTTCATGGGATAGTACCCCTCGGTCCGGACGACGCAGTCGAGCAGGACGTTCCGCTTGAGCGCGCGCGCCGCCGCCGTCTCCGGATCCGGGTCGGTGAGCGGCACCCGCTCGCCGTCGGCGACCACGGCGGGCTCCGCGCCGGGTTCGAGGCGGGCGTTGAGGTAGTAGACGAGCGAGGTCAGCGGGTAGATGGCGTCCAGTTCCGGGGGGGTCTCGACGACCACCTCCTGTGGGTCCTGCGTGGCGGCGAGCCCGTCAGGTACGTCGAACGCCTCGCCGCGCTCGACCAGCGGCGGGTGTCCGCGGAGCGTCGGCCAGGAGCGCTCGGCCGAGGTGGTCTTCAGCGCGGACCCGAGTACCGACAGCGCACGCATGACGTCGCGCGGGTCGTCGGTCGTCGTGACGGTGCCGGCGGGGGACTCGTGAAACGAGCGGACGCCCAGTCGGAGTTCCGTGGCGTCCGTGGCGAAGATGCGCCGGCCCGTTTCGTCGACGGTGGTGGTGAGTCCCCCCTCGATGGAGAGGTAGAGCTTGACCGGCTGGCTCTCCACCTCGACGGTGTAGGGGCCGTTCCCGGCGGGAACGCTCACCGTCTCGCGGTTCGGCGCCTCCGCGACCACCGACCCGGACGCATCGCGGACGATGACGCTGACGTACTGGCTGATACGGACGCCCGTCGTGTCGAGGACCACCGCGGTGTCGACGGGGAAACAGAACCCGTCGGCCGGCGCCGGGACGGGCGAGACGGGGGTGGGCGTCCGGAGGGTGACGGCGACCCCCTCGATGTCGTCGGCGATACGGACGCCCGTGGGGTCCGTCGTCGGCTCGACCGCCGGGCGGAAGGTCACGGGGCACTCACCGGCCGCCCCGCCCCCCGTCTCCGTCGCGTGATTCCCGGCCGAACAGCCCCTCGACCGTCCGCGACCGGCTCCGTACCCCGGATCACGGTAGTTCCGATGTCTCGGAGGGCTGATAAGGGAACCGGAAGGTGTAGCAGGGATTGGATGTAGCGTGCCGTCGAGCCATGGTCGGTGGGTCGGGTCCCGATTTCGGGCGCTTCCGGGTCGGGGGACCTGAACGAGGACGGGGTGCGTTACCGCTGTGCCGTGAGCGACCGGAGGCGTTCACGGGCCGCTTCCGGGTCATCGGTGCCCGCGTCGAACTCTATCAGCGACCCGTCGTCGGCCCGGAGTCCGACCCAGGCACAGTCGTCGCCGAGACAGCCATAGAGCCCCTGCCCGTTGACGAGGACCCCGCCACAGCGCGGGCACTCGTCGGTGGCGGCGACCGGCAGTGTGGCCGCCCGCTCGCGGAACTCCCCGGTCCGGAGCGCCGCGACGGCCTCCGTGACCCCGTGGGGCTCCCCGTCGTCGACGTGCGGGTAGACGCTCACGAGGGTGTTACCGACGTAGACCGCGAGACAGCACAGCGGCGTGACGAGCACCTCCCGGGACTCGCCGGTGATGGTCGACTCCCGGGTCTGGACGGCGAAGGCCGGTTCGATATCGACGCCCTCCCGGTAGGCCCACTCGGTGAACCGTTCGAAGGCCTCGAGGGCCTCGCCGGCGGGGACGTCGGGCGAGAGCGATATCCGGTCGGGCCACGACCGCATCAACAGCGCGTCTATCTGGCCGTCGCGTTCGGCCTCGCGTAGCGTCCGGATGTGCGAATCGACCGGTTCGAGCAGCATCGACGGGCGAACGTAGCAGGTGACGGTTATCTCGGGTGCGCTTGTCGTCATGTAATACTCCGAGCGGGGGGAACTCGCTCTGTCAGGGGGTTTCGAAACGACGATGATAAGCATTTTTGCCGGTTTCTCGGAACGTCAAAAAACCCGTTCTTCCTCCCCGGACGATTCGTCGCCGGTGGTGGTCACGTCACTCATTATATATTGGATTCCTGACCGAAACGGGCGGGGCGGGAGCGGAGACAACGGACAGCGGCCGGGTGAGGCCATGCGACGTAACGCTCGGGTGAGCGCGTCGGACGGACAGTGACGCCCCCGCCGCCCGTCTGGACGGACGCCCCCGACCGGATTAGGGGGAATGGCCAACAGTCGTGGTACGTCCACCCTTCAGTCTATAGTGTGCAGAGCGTACGGAGACTACGTAGTTTCTATACGGTTGGGGCGCGGTCGTCTGGCCCTCACCGTCCCGCTCGGCCCTCTCTCGTCTGTCGAACAGTCGTCACGCGGCCCGTCGATGCCTTCGAGCGCGTCCCCAAGTGTGAGGTCCGGTCTTCCCGACGTACCGTCCCCGGCGACGCCGCTACTGGAACTCCCGCCGGACCGCCAGCCCCTCCGCTTCGAGGACGCCCCCGACTACCTCGACGTCCCGACCTCGGCGCTCGAACACCTCGCCACAGGGGACGCCCGGCGTCCCGCCCAGCTCCTCGGCCGCACGCTCGCCGGAGACGCTGTAGACGACCGCCCCGAGGTTCGAGATGGCGAGGCCGCCCGAACACATCGGGCAGGGCTCGGTGCTGGTGTACATGACAGCCCGCTCGCGCTCCCGGGGGGTGAGTTCGCGGGCCGCCCGGCGCGCGATGGTGAGCTCCGGGTGGAGCGCGATGTCGTCGTCGGTGCGCTCGCGGTTCGTCTCCTCCATCACCCGCTCGCCGTCGAGGACGAGCAGTGACCCGAAGGGGCCGTCGCCGCGTTCGCCCGCCTCGCGGGCGAGGTCGATGGCGCGTCCGACGTGTGATTCGTGGTCGAGGGGGTCGAGGTCCGGACCCGTCATGGAGCGTCGGTTCGCGCTCGGCCGTCTGGAGCGTTGTGGTGGGGGCCGGTCCTACCGCGTCCGACGGACGAACTCGACGACGTGTTCGGCGGCCCGCCCGCCGGCGTCCTCCTGGATGAAGTGGCTGGCGCCCTCGACCCAGACGTCCGGCTGGTCGCTCGCCGTCGGGACGAGGTCCCGGAGCAGGTCGCGGAACTCGCGGGTGATGGCGTCGGAGTCGCCGAACAGCGAGAAGAACGGTTTCTCCCACTCGGCGAGGTCCTCGCGCGCCCGCGCGAGGCGGTCGGCGCCGGGGGCGTCCGGGTCGCGCGGGACCATCGGCGGCCAGGCGTAGGCGCCGGCCTTGGACGCCTCGTCGGGGAACGGCGCGTCGTAGGCTGCCTGCACCCCCGACGAGAGCGGCGTCTCGCACCCGTTCTGAATCACCCGGGAGACCTGCAGGTCGTCGCTCGTCTCGACCATCTCCCGGAACCGGTGCCACACCTCGGGCATCTCGACGGTGCCGTCGGCGAGGATGGCGTTCATCGCGACGATCCGCGAGACGCGCTCGGGGAACTCGCTGGCCGCGAGGGGGAGCCCGAGGATGCTCCCCCAGTCCTGACAGACGAGCGTGACGTTCCGCAGGTCGAGGGCCTCGACGAACGCCACGAGCGAGTCGTAGTGCATCTCGAACGTGTACGCCTCCCGGGTGTCGTATTTGTCCGACCGGCCGAAGCCGACGAAGTCGGGGACGACGACCCGCCCCTCGTCGGCCAGCGTGGGCAGCATCTTGCGGTAGAGATAGCCCCACGTCGGTTCGCCGTGGAGACAGAGGAACGTCTCCTCGCCGCCGCCGGCCTCGTCCACGTAGGCCATCCGCGCCTCGCCCGCCTCCACGTACGACGGGTCGTAGGGGTAGCCCGGCAGGTCGTCGAAGCGGTCCTCCGGCGTGCGTATCAGTCCCATGGGTCGCCCCTCTCGCCACGACCACATACCCGTTCCGGCGGCGAGGACCAAACGGCCCTTTGACGCTCCGGTGACGCTAAGTCCTGTCCCGTCCATCGACTGTTCGTGAATCCGACACGGCGGGACCTCCTGAAGGCATCCGTTCTCACGGTGACTGCGACCCTCGCGGGGTGTATCGGCGACGGACCCGGCTCCGACCGACCCGGCGGCGATAACGGAACGGACCGTACCGACGAGACTCCGACCGAGGACGGGTCGCCCACGCCGACCGACGACGGGGCGCTGCCGGGCGGGAACGACACCAACGGGTCCGGCGAGACCCGGCCCCGCGGGACCGGCGGCCCCGGTATCACCCTCGCCGGGACCGACGCGAACGACGGGCCGCTCGAATACCGCATCGAGGTCCTCCGCGAGGCGGCCACCGACGACGCCCCACCCCGGATCCGCGTCTCGGTGACCAACCCTGGCGACACGCCCCTCGTCGTCGGCGAGGGTCGCGCGGCCGTCTTCGCGTACGTGCGCGATGTTGACGAGCAGCTGATACTGCTCCCGATCGACGGGGAGTATCCGGCGCGAGCGGGGTGCTGGCGGCTGACCGACTCCATCGCCGTCACCGAGGAGTACCGGACGTTCACGCTCGACGCCGGCGAGACGGTCGCGACCGACCTCGACCTCTATGCCCTCCCCGGCGAGGACGCCTGCCTTCCCGTCGGCGAGTACGGCTTCGAGACGACCTACGACGCCGCGCCCGCCGACGAGGGTCTCGACTCGGAGGACGCCACCGGCGGGCGGTGGGGGTTCCGGGTCCTCCTCGAATAGACCGAGTGTCCCCTGGATTGCCGTCAGAGGTTTATACAGGGCCTGTCATCCCCCTCGGGGCACGACCCGGCCCTTCGGTCCGTTGACGCCGGGTTTATCCCCGTACGGTCACTCCCTTCGACACATCCATGGGCCGGACTATCAGCGTCGACCTGCACGTCCACAGCGAGGGTTCCTACGACGCGAGCGACCCGGTCGAACTCCTCCTGGGACAGGCCCAGGACATCGGTCTCGACGCCATCGTCGTCACCGACCACGACTCCATCACGGAGTCGCTCAGGGCGGCTCGACTCGCCCCCGAGTACGGCCTCATCGGCATCCCGGGGGTAGAGGTGTCGACCGCACAGGGCCACCTCCTCGCCATCGGCGTCGATGAGCGGCCCGCGTCCTACCAGCCCCTCGCCGACACCGTCGCGGAGGTCCGCGAACTCGGCGGGGCCGCCGTCGTCCCCCACCCGTTCCAGCGGACGCGCCACGGCGTCCGGAAGCGCAACATCGTCGACTGCGACGCCGTCGAGGTGTACAACTCCTGGCTGTTCACCGGCTACCGGAACCGCCGGGCGAGGACGTTCGCCCATGCCCGCGGCTACCCCGGCGTGGCCGCGAGCGACGCCCACGACGCGGCGTACCTCGGGCGGGCGTACACTGACATCGAACTCGACTCCGACGTACCGAACGCCGAACTGACGAGCCACGACGTCGTCCGCGCCATCAAGAACGGGTCGACGCGTATCCACGGCCGCCGCAAGCCCATCCCCCTCTCGACGCGCCACTACCTCTGGGCCGCCCGGCGTCGCACGGGCCGTGCCGTCGTCTCGACGGCCTCCAGCGTCGCCGGCGTCTTCTCGAACCACCTGTAGGCCGGCGGGCCCCCGGCTTACCCCCACCGCGAGCGCTCGGACCAGTAGCGCCGCACGACCGTCTCGGCCTGTCCCGGCGTCCAGCGCTCCTCGAGGAGGCGCTCCGCCTCCGACCGGGTTACCCCCTGTGTCTGCATGAGCCCCGCGACGAGGTCCTCCCGCGGCCGGGGGTCGTCGGCCTCCGGCACCTCCGCCTCGAACAGTTCGTCCGCCGTCGGCGGATCGACGCCCTCGCTCATCGACTCCTCTCTTGTTGCGGCACTCGGCGCGCTCGACGCTCGGACGGTGACGGGTCGTCCATCGGTTCGAACGAGGGCCGCGGGTGACGAATGGGTTTCCCTTCCGCTCACCCCGTGACGTCGAACGAGCGGACCGAGGCCGGGTCGGCGAGTTCGCGGCCGTGACGGTGGGCGATGCCGAGCAACCGGTTGTACTTCGCGAGGCGTTCGGACCGGGCGAGCGACCCGATCTTCACCTGCTCCGCGTCGTGTTCGACGGCGAGCTCCGCGATGGTCGCGTCGCACGTCTCGCCCGACCGGGCGGAGACGACGGTCCCCATCCCCACCTCGGCGCCCGTCCCGATGGTCTCGGTGACCCGCGTGAGCGTCCCCGCCTGGTTCGGCTTGCAGAGCACCACGTTCGCCGCGCCCGTCCGCGCGGCGCGGGCCACCCTGTCGGCGCCGGTGACGAGGAGGTCGAAGGCCGCCTCGACACTGTCGAACGGGAGCGCGAACCCGCCCTCGTCGACCACGAGCGGGAGTCGCTCGGCGGCGACCCGGTCGCGGACCGCCCGGCGGACGGCCCGGACCGTCCTTCGGACCCCGGGGCCGCCGTACCGGTCGCCGCCGTCGCGGCGTTCTCCGTGTCGAGTGTGTCTCCTGTCGCCCTGGATGCTCCGCTGTGGCGCCCCGGTCCGGGAGCGGACGGGACCACCCGGTTCGTCCCGATGTTAGCCCCGTGGTGACCTATCGCTCGGGGATGGACAAGACACTTCGAGGCGGGCGCCGGAGCGTGTCCATGGACGACCTCTCGCTGCACCACCACGGCGTCTCGGTGTCGGACCTCGACCGTGCCGTCGAGTTCTACACCGAGGTCTTCGGCTTCGACGTCATCGACCGCTACGGCCTCTCCGACGACGCGCTCGCGACGGCCATCGGCCGGGAGGCCGCGAGCGCCGAGTTCGCCCAGCTCGACGGCGGCGGTGCGCGCGTCGAACTCGTCGAGTACGCCGACGCCGACGATGCCCCCGACCGCGAGGGTGTCTCGGACGTCGGCGCGAAACACCTCGGACTCCACACCGACGACCTCGACGCCTTCTACGACTCCCTGCCCGACGACGTCGAGACGCTGAGCGAACCGCAGACGACCGGCAGCGGGACCCGTATCTGCTTCGTCCGCGACCCCGACGGCAACCTCGTGGAGGTCCTCCAGACCTGAGGGGGAGGCCGGGGACGACCGACCGGGGAGGGCCGGCCGGGCGCCCGGGCCTCGTCGCTCAGAAGTAGATGTCGGCGATGCGGTCGGCGGTGCGCAGCGCGAGCGCCTGTCCGGTGTTCGTCGGGTTCGGCCCGCCCAGCCCGTTGGCCATCGCCGAGTGGTCGGCGACGAACAGTCGGTCGACGTTCTTCGCCTCGGCGTTCGCGTCGAGCACCTTCCCCATCCGCATCGAGGACTGCATGTGCAGGAGCAACGGCGGCCACTCACAGCGATGGACGTGCTCGGCGCCGGCCTCCCGGTGGATACGGGCGGCGATGCGCGCCAGTTCGTCGCGCTTGGCGTCGTCCTCGGGGTGGGGTTCCCACTTCACCTTCGGGACGGGGCCGTGTTCGTCGCTGAACGTGTTGTCGAGCGAGACGCCGTTGTCCTTACGCGGCAGGTCGTCGGTGAGAATCAGCAGCGCCTTCGTCTGGCGGTAGTTCGACATCCGCCGCTTCAGTTCCTCGCCGACGACGTAGCCGCGGGTGTCCCACGGTTCGTCGGGGTCGACGGGCGTGTCGAAGCTGTAGCCTGCTTGGCTGAAGAGGTAGTCGGCGTAGGAGACGAGGCCGGGGGACATCCCGATATCCTCCATCCCGCCGACGCCGGGCTTGTCGAAGCGGACGGCGGAGTTCTGCCCGACGTAGGGGTCCATGTGTTCGACCTCGGGGTTGATGCTCGCCACCGTCTCGTCGTCGTAGACGCCGACGACCCAGTCGAACCAGTGGGTGGTCAGGCCCTTGCCGACCCAGCCGTCGTCCGGGAGCCCGGAGTTCAGCCAGAGGCGCGGCGACTCGATGCAGCCCGCGGCCAGGACGACGGCGTCGGCCTCGATGGTGTCGGTGTCGCCGGACCAGGTGTCGCGGATGTCGACGCCGGTCGCTTCGGAGCCGCCGAGGCTGTCGTCGCTGTTGATGTTCGTGACGAACGTGTTGGGGCGGACGGCGACGTTGCCCATGTCGTCGTTCTCGTTGGTGTCGAGCCCGCGCGGCACCCAGCCGACGTTGCTGGACTTCCGGGCCTTCTCGCGGACGGGGGCGTCGACCGGGGTCGAGGAGCCCTGGAAGTGGTCGCCGACGAGGGCGTCGCCGCGGAAGCCGTCGTCGTAGCTGAACGAGCCCT
>CAYYSW010000096.1:0-9024 GCA_964474395.1 uncultured Halobacteriales archaeon | reverse complement strand
AGGAGCAGTTCGACACCTCCTTCGTCTTCATCTCGCACACGCTGTCGAACGCCCGCTACCTCGCGGAGAAGGCCGGCGGCCGCGTCGGCATCATGTACCTCGGGGAGATCGTCGAGATCGGCCCGCCCGAGGAGGTGCTCCGCGACCCGAAACACCCCTACTCGAAGGTGCTCCGGTGGGCGACCGCCGACCTCGACCCCGGCGACGGGAAGGCCGCGGAGCCGCCGGTCCGCTCCATCGACATCCCCGACCCGGTCGACCCGCCGTCGGGCTGTCGGTTCCACACGCGCTGTCCCGAGGCCCGCGAGGTCTGCACGACGGAGGCGCCCGACCTCGGCGAGGGCGCGGGCGCCCCCGGGGCGCACTGTGCGTCCTGCCACCGGACCGACCCCGACCACGAGTACTGGGACAGCGAACCGCTCGAGGGCGTCGAGGCCGAGCCCACGCCGGAGGGACCGAGCGATGACTGACCGGCAGCGGGGGGCGGAGCGATGACCGCCGTCTGGCGCGCGTTCCTCCTGTCGAGTCTCGCGTTGCTCGCCGCGCTCTCCCTCTCGGTCCCGTTCGTCGAGGCGGGGACGGCGACGGGCGTGATCACCCTGTTGAGCTTCGGGATGCTCGTGGTGATGGCCCTCGGGTCCGCCGCGTTCGTCTACCTCGACTGGGACCCCTTCGAGGGGCTGGCACTCGACACTTGAGAGCCATGGCACCGGCGACCACCGACACACGACCGCTACTCGGCGCGCTCGGGTGAGCGGACGCCGACCCCGGCGACCAGGCGACGGCGCTGGTCGACATCGCCGAGCGGACCGGCTGTGACCACGTCTTCCTGCCGGGGGTCCGACGCTCGCCGGCGCGGAAGGCGCTGTTCGGCGACCGGGCCCAGCAGGTCATCCTCGAGCTCACGGGGTAGTCACCGTCTCGATGGAGTGACCGAAAACGACGGACCGAGCCACGAACCGACCACGACCGCCCGTAGAACCCAGCCACCTTATGAACGAGAACGCACGACCCAGTAGTACGATGTCTCAGTCCGACGAACTGGACGAGGAGACCCTCCGGGAGGAGCTGAGCGTGTTCGGCCTGTCGGACACGGAGATCGACACCTATCTCGCCTTGCTCCCCCGCGGCGAGGCGACCACCCGCGTCATCGCGGAGGACGCCGACGTCACCCAGCGGGCAGTGTACGGCATCGCCGAGCGACTCGAACGTCGGGGGCTCGTCCGCGTCAAGGACCACGCCTCGCCGACGACCATCAGCGCCATCCCGCCCGGCGAGGCGATGGAGCGCCTCTCGGCTCGCTTGGACTCGATAACCCCCTCGCTCGAACGGCGCTTCGAGGACACGACCCCGGAGGCCCCCGAGATACGGATGATACGGTCACGCGACACGGCGCTCAAACGGCTCCGAGCGGCCATCTCGGGGGCGGAGAGAGAGGCGCTCGTCGCCGTCCCGGAGCACGTCTACCCCGAGATCGAACCGGAGCTCCGCGGGGCGGTCGACCGCGGCGTCCTCACCTTCCTGCTCATCGGTGCCATGGAAGAATCGAGTAGCGACGACTACGACTTCACGGGCGTCGCGGACGTCGTCCGTCGCTGGGACCAGACCCTCCCGTTCGTCCACATCGTCGACGGCACGTCGGCGATGATCGGCGACGCGGCGATCCTCGCACCACAGCACAACGAGGAGGAGGCCGTCACGGTCTCGCAGGAACACCTCACGGGGTCCGTCCTCGGGATGTTCCTCAGCGCCTACTGGCCCACCGCGGCGGTCGAGTACGTCACCGCTCCCGCCGCCCTCCCCGCTACCTTCGACTGGTTCCGGACGGCGGTGTTCCACGCCACCCTCCACCGGCAGGCGGGCCGCGACCTCTGGGCGGACGTCGAGACGGTCGACGGAGAAAAGATCAGCGGGCGGGTCCGTGAGGTGCGCCAGGCGTTCGTCGAACCGGCGACGAACGGGTTCACGCTCGAGACGAGCCTCCTCCTCGAGACGGGCGACGGGACGGTGAGCTTCGGCGGCCCCGGCTCGTTCATCGAGGACTACCAGGGACGGCGCGTCGCGCTCCGCGGGGAACCCTGAGCCGGCGGCCGCACGCGAGGCCGTCGAGAACGTGAGGAGCGCCGCCCGTCTCGCGGACCGACGCATGGCGGGCGATCGACGAGTCCGCGCTCGGCGACCGCCTCCGGAACCGTCGGGAAAGGTCCTCGATCCCCGTGGCCGGCCCCTCGGACACACCCACCTCGTTCGGCGAACCGGCCGTCGCGGTCGTTGCCGTCGCCGAGCTCGACCTCGACCCCCTCGTCGTCACCGGCGACGGCCCGGTGCCGTCGACGCGCTCGTCCGGACGACGGACCGAGCGGCGGTCTGCCTGCCGGTAGTTGCGGACGTCGAAGCCCGGTCAGGCCGTACGCAGCGTCGACTCGCTCCGTGACCGGGAGCGGGCGCTCCCGGCTTCCGGAGGGTACCAGTGGGTCAGGCGACCAAAGGCGTGCCCCCGCTCTCCGGCCGCTCGGCAGGCCGCCGAGATCGTGTTCGGCTGTCAGTGGGGGCCGTTACACACGGCACGCTTCGACGGCTGTGTCACCGCGACCCGACACGGGACTGACCGCGGTATCGACTACTACCGTCGTAGACGACGTCTCCAGGGTCGTCGAGCGCTACTCCGCTGCCTCCGGCAGCGGAGCTACTTTATAGCATCAGAGACCGTTCTACTATCGAATTGATGTTCCGAAGAGAACTACTCCGCCTCGGAGTAGGAACACTGGCGGTCGGCACGGCTGGCTGTCTCGAGTGGATACCGTCGGATGCCTTCTCTCGCGGGTCCACACCGACACCTGCTCCCTCGCCCGAGATTCCAGAACCGCCGGTTCACTGGCGACGAGAATACCAGGAGCTCGACGCCATCGGTGCGATACTCCCCGCTACCGATGGGCATCTCCTAGTAGGTACTGCGTACATCGGCACCGACTCGCTGGCATCGCTCGTCGTCCTTCGGGTCGACAGCGAGGGACGCGAGCGATGGCGCCGGACCTACTCGACCCTCGGGTGGCGATACACGGGTGTCCCGCTCACGGAAGGTGGGTGGATGTTCGTTGGCTGCCCTGAGCTCCCAGACGGCCGGGACCGAGATATGCACGCGTTCGCACTGACCGGTCGTGGCGAGGAGCGATGGCGCCGGTCGTTCGCTGCAGCAGGTGGTGCTCTCTTGACAGCCACTCCCGGACTCGATGACACTGCCGTATTCGGTGGCTACCGCAGTCCCTCCGGCCACTCTAGGCAACCGTGGGCCGTCTGTCTCGATACTGACGGAGTGCTCCGCTGGGAGTATACCACCAACAAGCAAGGCGAGTTTGTCGGCGTTGCACCGACGGCGGACGGCTACGTGTTCGTGAGGGCAAAACGTGAGGAGAGTGACGACGCGAACGTAGTGAAACTCGACGGTGAGGGGCAGGAAGTCTGGTCGCGCGACTACACCGAGGTCGACCGCCTATACGGTATTCGCGCGACAGGCGAGGGGTACGTACTGTTCGGAGGAGTTTCGCTGGGCTCACATGCTCCATCTCGCTTGGCCCTGCTCGCCGTCGACCCGAGTGGCGACCCCCAATGGGGATATCGGTACGACCCGAGCGATTCCGAATCGTTCGTCCCTCTGCAGGCGACAGACCTCCTTGTAACGTCCGACGGCGGCTTCGTCTTCGGAGGGAACTATTTCGTCCGCGGCGTTCCGTACGGCCCTGACTACCGCCCAGCGCTCCTTGGAGTCGCTCCCGGTGGTGACCAGGTTCAGTGGCTGGCGGCCTACGGTGGCGGCACGAGCGGCGGTGCGGGGGCCGTCGTCGCCACCTCTGAGGGCTACCTCTACGGGGGGTGGATGACCGAAGACGGCCACAACACTGCCGTCCTCACTTCCATCCCGGCGCCACTGACGTCCAACGTCGACTCGTTCTCAGCCGTTCCGCTCGCTTCGGAGTAGAACGTTCGTTCTTCGGGTACGAAGAAACGATTCCCGTCGTGCACAACAGAATGACATCGAACGAATTACGACGGACTTGCTGGGAGACAGAGATTCCCGACACTCACTTCAATGTCCGTCGAAAAGGCGTCGATACGCACACGCCTCACCAGCGAGCGCTCTTCGAAGCGTTCAACGAGGTGGACAAGAGGCACCCTCGGATCTCTACCGAGTGTATCGCGACCGGAGTGGTTTCTCCTCGAGTCAATTACGGAGTGAGAAACTATTTACAATGGTTCTGCGCTACTACCCGGTTCATGTCGACGTCCGGGAGAAGACCGATACTGTTGCCTGTGGCATCGTCTTAGTTCACAGTACGCTTCATTTCCTGCTCCCCCCCCCGGAGATGGGGCGCATCTCCTCGGTGGGACCACCGGAAATTCGGGGACGGGTTGTCGGAGTCAGAGAGTGTCGAGTAGCACGTGTTAACCAACACATGCCGGTCCCTCACCCCCGATCGTTGGTTAACTCAGTGACGACGAGGCAATCGCGCTGGTCGTCGGTGAGTCTCGGGGAGAGATGGGGAGTGTGACTCGCCTCTGACAGCCGCATTAACCGTAGCGGCGGGACGCCTACGAACTTCGTACCCCAACGATTTGCTAGTTCGAGAGAGGACCACTGGAACGTGCCGCTGCTAGCCGATCAGCCGTGTCTGAGTAGGGAGGTGAACGGCCACAACGGATTCACCTCCGCTCGGGAACTGAACAGGGGCCACGTCAGGGATGGGCCGCCCTCATCCATTGTGCATGAGAAATAATTGCTCACAAATCCCACCTCAAGCTTATCGGCAGCCGACCACTCGGTCGAGGGCCTCACCGCAGGGACCGTCGTATCGACCGACCACGTCGAGCAGAATCATCTCGAGTGCGGAGTCTACCGGTCGGCCCGCGTCTCTATCCACTCGGCGTACTGCGTAAGTGCGTCCCGGCCTGTTTCGGCGATCGCGTAGTAGTTGGTCCGACGGTCGATCTCACCTTTCTCGACGAACCCCTCCGTGACGAGCGTATCGAGGTTCGGGTAGAGACGCCCATGTGTAATCTCGTTGCCCGTGCGGGCTTCGAGTTTGGTTTTGATGTCTTGGCCGGACGGATGCTCGAAGCCGGCGATCGCGACGAGCAGGTCGCGCTGGAAACCGGTGAGGCGGTGGAACGCTTGCGCCCCCTCGGTGATCGTCGTACTGTCACCCTGGCTCGCAGTCTGGCTGCTGTCTGCTCCCATACCGTTGAGAACACCGGAGGAACATATTGTTATCCGCAAGCATGAGCGCGGCTTTCGTGCAACTGCAACTGTTTCACCATTATGATTATACAGACTGATTGGTCTATCGAGAGGTACAGTCAATAGTAGCGAACAGCACTGCTTGTCATCAGTGGTACAGCAGATGACAGGGGGGCAACTGGAGATTCCGCAGGGAATTTGGGCGTGACCTCGCGAAGGGGTTCAGCACCAGTCTTCGATGACGGGTGCCTCCGAGGCGGGCATCGAGAGCCACGCCTCGTCACGAGTGATGTCGGCGATGATGAACCGAAGTGCGGCCCCTGTGTCGTCAAGTGCAGCCATCACCGCATCATCAGCAGTCAAGTGGGCTGATGAGAGGGTCATTCGGGCACCTATCTGGCTGTGGCACGAGCATTCACGTCAACGTTCTGGGCACTGGTCAGTGCTGAGACGAATCAAGGGCGGAGTCTGCTCGTAGGTGTGGACTCACAGGGACACTGGGATGGGACAACTGTACTTGTAAGATGATAGTCAAAAATGTGACCATCTAGTCAGAAGTAGATGCGACAGAGTGAGCAGTCTCATCGGATACTCTATCTCAAACAATGGATTGTCTCCCAAAACGCCGGTATTTCTATAGCTGTATTCCGTCGGTCGGCGGATATCGATAGCGGCAACCATCATGTTGGTAGGGGGGCGTTCCATGGTATGGATACTACCCTCGTCAGTAACCGACCCATCGCTGCTGAACTCAACAAAGAGATTACGGCGACCCAACAGCAACTCCTCCACCTGATTGAGGACCTCACTTCGGTAGATTCGCTTACTGACCACGACCGTGACCAGCTGACCTTCGAGGCGGGGACGCTCTGTGCAGAACTCCGAGCGTGTCTCACGTCAGGGGCCTGAGCGGTAATCAGCGTTGCTAGCTCCAGCACCCTACATACCGAATCTACACGTTGTGGTGAGCGTAACCTGTATGACTGCTTCACCCCGGCAGTACTCGACTGGGCTCTCGTTTCCTCGAGGGTATAGCTGAACGGAGTGACCAGCAACTCTGGACTGATACGTAGCGCCACCGGATCGTCGAAAACGCTTGCAGCCAAGAGTACGATACTGTTGATGACGATGGATCCGAAGCGCGTGTTGAGCGGCGGAACCCCGCGATACCGGAAGTCAGATTGTCAATAGATACCGCTAATTTACAGCGGAGCGACTTATTTTCCACTACGAAGCTGATCCAGTTGTGCCGATAGGTCGCGTCCGCCGCCCGTTTCACCCTCCCCGTTGCTATGTTTGCCGATCGACTCCGACAGGGATACGACGTCACCGTCGTCGACGGTCTCGAGTAGATCGGCTGGAGCATCGTCCCGACTGGCGGCATCGTGTGGTACGGCGACGATTTCCCAGTCTTCAGGGGTTGGCCAATCCTTCTCGTCACCGAACAACGCTTCGGGGCTGACGACGCCGCTGACTGGACGATAGCCATCGCCCGGTTCCTCGCCCTCGCTGATCACTCGCGGCCACTGGGAAGCTGCCGACGGCGCACGCAGTGCTGCTACCGAGTCGCCCGACGCGAGCTCTCGGTCATTCGAGTCCGCACAGACGACCGTTCCATCCGAGCGTCGCCTCCAGACGGTCTGGTCGGCGTCCGCTGGCCGAACTGGTTGCCGACCATCGTCAAGTGTGAGCGTTCCGAGGTTGTAGAGTGTCCGGCCACTCGCAGTTGCCTGCTTCGCGAACGCTGGATCTGTCAACGCTCGATAAACCGTCAGTGCGTCGTTCTCACGGACGAGAAACACACACTTCTGATCGGCCTCGACGGCCTTCGAGAGGTTCCGAAAGGTCTGGGCAGGCTTGCCCGCGGTCTTGCTCTCGGCTTCGAGCGTAACGGTGTCTCCATCGATGAGCTGTGCGACCGCCGGATATCGCTCGGAGAGTTCCCGGGCGACCTGCAGCGGGCGTTCAGCGTCCAACTCCTGGAGGAGTTCGTCCAGTGAGCCAACTCCGTCGACGTCCCGCATTCCCTCCTGTGTGGGGATGGTCACCTCGAGACCGAGTCGCGTCAAGAGGTAATACGCGTCTCGAAGCAACCCTCGATGCTCCATCCCGCCTGCCGACGCACTCTCACCCGACCCCATGAAGCGAGCCGGCGCGTTCTCTGTCGCGATGACACGCTCGCTTCCGCCAGCCGTCGAATAGTCGACACCACGCGAGCGCTCGACGAGGTCGGCGAACGGGGCGGTCGCCAACTCGCTCGACTCGATGCCGTAGTACCGGGCAAATCGGTCGTGTACGAGTCCGCGGTCAACCGACGCTCCGGTCGTCTCGCCGTGTTCCCGGATCGCCGTGTCGTAGACAGCCTTGGCGAGCAGGTCGCCAGCGCGACCGCCAGGATTCATGCCTGCGAGCGACGATTCATCCGTACCATCGAGACTGATCGAGTCGTCAGCGTCGAGGAATATCGACTCTTCCTTGATATCCTGTGTCGTCCGCCGGACGCTCCCATTGGCTTGCAGCGACGCCTCGATCAGCTCCTCGACTTCTCGGTCGTCTAGTAGTCTATCTTCGGGGAGGACCTCCTTCGCCGGTGGGAAGGCGTCGACCTTGTAGGAGTGTGTGAGGTCGTTATCCCGCGTGTGTGTCCGCATGTAGAAGCGGTACTTGCTGATGTTCATGAGGTCACTTTCCTCGATGTCTTCGGAGTGTTGGCGAGCAATCAGCGAGGCGTCGTCCGGTCGGCCAGGATTGTACGTGATGAAGGTCTCACACTGCCCTTCGATGCCTGTGAGGATCTCATTGGGCAGTTGCCCCGAGAGGTCCTGACAGGCGGCGGTCACCGATAGGTTGAACGCCCGAGCCTCCTCGAGAATCGTGACGACATTCGAGGTCGTCGACGCGATGTCGTTGAACTCGTCGAGGACGAGATTGAACGCCGGTGGGTCCGGTTGCGTGTCGTCGTGGGTCTGTTCTTGGATCGCGACCCAGATTCGCCGGAGCAGTGCCGACCCTAGGAGCCGAGCGGCGTTCTGCTGGCTCGTCTTGTCCCGAACGATTACGATCTTCCCCTCACGGACGATCTCGTCGACAGAGATCGTCGACTCCGGTGAGGAGACCAGTTCTCGGAGCATCGGGTTCTCGATCCACTTCTGTAAGCGACCGGCCAGCGGTTCGAGTTTATCTTCATCCATGTCGACGAGGTGCGTTTCGGCATATCGGAGCAGCCACTCGCGGCGCTCATCGGCCAACAAGTCGGCGTAGCGTTCAAGACTCTCGGGATCGAGGGCGAACGCAATATCGAGGTAGGTTGCGTCGTGCCCGATCTTCGAGAGCCCTCGGACGAGGTTCTGCGTGATCCGATCCATCCGAACGCCCCAGTAGCTCTCCTGTGCGTCTGAGCCCTGTGCGATGGCTGCGATCGTATCCTCGACGAGCGTCTCGGTCGCCGAGTCGTGGGCCGGTGTTCCAGGTTCCGTTTCTCCCGGGACCTCCATCAGATTCATCGACACGGTCCGCTCGCGGTCGCCACCGAGTTCGATGTAGACGAGGTCCTCCGGTTCTAGTTCCGGACACATCGCGACGAAGTCCTCCGCGTCCATGCCTTTCGGGTCGAAGAACATGGCCCCACGGTCGCGGGTTACGACCTGTCGCCAAAAGTTCCCGAGGAACGTCGTCTTCCCGGCTCCTGTTCCTCCACCGACGAACTGGTGAACGTTGAGCACCTCAGGGAATAGTCCGGCCTCCGTTCGTTCCTTCGCTCCGTAGCCATACCAGAACGGGGCTGCGTCACC
>CAYYSW010000095.1:2001-9124 GCA_964474395.1 uncultured Halobacteriales archaeon | reverse complement strand
TTTGAGTAATTCGTTGCTCCAAAACCATTTATCCGACTCTGGTGGAGTACCTATCGGAGGGGACGCCGCACCTGCCTCTGACATCGGTGTCCCCTCGCCTCTGACAGCCCGTTCGAGCACGGAACCCCGCTCGGACGGTTTTCGTGACGCTACTCGCGGAGCGACGCGACTCGTCGGTACGTCGGAACGTGAAACGGAAACAGCGAGCGACCGGTGGGTCAGTCCAGCACGACGTTCCGTAGGATGTTGCCGTACGCCGGCCGGGTGACGAGCACGCCGATGAGGACGCCGACGATGGTCACCAGCGCGAAGCCCTGGAGGTCCCCGAGCGAGAGCACCGCCAGCGGCGACATGGCGACGATGGTCGTCGCCGCCGCCGCGCCGATGACCCAGAACGCCTTGCGGAAGCGCGACTGGAACACCTTCCCGGTACGCACCTCCCCCTCCTGGAGTATCTCGTCGGCGATGATGATGAGGTCGTCTACCCCCGTCCCGATGACGGCGATGAACCCCGCGATGTGCGAGAGGTCGAGGGCCAACCCGACGGCCGCGGCGAACCCGAGCAGGAGGAACACCTCCGCGCCGGCGGTCAGCAACATCGGGACCGCCACGCCGAGTTTCCGGTAGCGCAGGAAGACGACCCCGGCGACGGCCAGCACCGCGAAGAAGCCCGTCACCAGCGAGAACGTCTTGAAGCGCTCGGCGAGGCTCGGCTGGAGGTAGTAGGACGTCCCGCTGTCGACGTCGAGCTCCGCGGGCAGCGCACCCGTCTGCAGGTTGAGGCGGAGCCGCTGGGCCGCGCTCGTGTTGGGAGCGCTGGTCTGGAACGCCGGGTCGACCACGAAGTCGTTGTTGTTGATGGTCTGGGCGAGACTCGGACCCATGCTCGCCGCGTACACCACCTCGCCCTGGATGGTGTCGTTGACGACGCCGCCGCCGGTGACCGTGAACAGGCAGTACCCCGCGTCGTCGGGGTTCTGCCCGTAGCGGCAACTGCCGACACCTTGCTGGCCGGTGAAGGCGAACTTCTGCATCGCGTTCGAGAAGTTCCGTGCCGCCTCCTCGGTCAGGCGGATGGGGACCACCGGCTGTCCGGAGGCGTCCTGCCGGACCGTCTGGACGTCCGAGATCCCCTCCTGGGTGAACAGGAGGACGTTCCGGTAGCCCGACCCGTTCTCCCGGGGGAAGTGGGCGACGACGGCGACCTGGCCGCGCTCGCCGACGAGGTCGAGGACCTCACCCCGGCTCTTGCCGGGCACCTCGACGAGGACGAACGACTCGCCGGTCGCGCTCGTCACGACGGCGGCGTCACCCCCGGCGAACCCGCCGGCCCCGCGTATCTTCCGGTCGAGGACGTCCACCGCGTCCTGCATCGTCTGGTCGGTGACGCCCGGCCGGACGTCCCCCGCGCTCGCCGAGAGGTTCGCCGCCTGCAGCGCGGCGACGAACCGTTCCTCGGAGACGTTTTCGGCGAACACCTCGACGGTGCCGCTGTCCGGCCCGGCGGTCCCCGGTCGCGCCTGCACGTCGAGCGTCGAGACGCCGAGACGGTCGGCGACGGTCTGTTCGACCGCCCGCTGGTTCTGTGCGGTGACCTCGACGTTCTCGGCGGTCGTCCCGACGAGCGGAGCGCGCAGGCGCGTCCCGCCCGAGAGTTCGAGACCGTCCTGGAGGTGCGTCGGACCGTCCGAGACGGCCGCCGAGTCGTTCGTGGCGTTGCCGCCCGCACCCCCGCCGGTGGGGGCGAAGAGCGCGACGCCGCTCAGGACGACGAAGACGGCGAGGAGGACGATCCGCCAGTTCTCGCGAACGTTCACTCGGACCACCCCGCAGTCAGAGTGCGCCAGCGAGCGGAGCGGGTGGGGTTCACTCGGAGCGCCCCGTGGTCCGGCCGAACGCGGGGAGCAGCGACCCTGCTCATTTCGCGATACCCTCGTACTTGTAGTAGCGCAGCAGGCTCACGTTGAGCAGGTAGGTGTTCATGAGGTCGGCGGTGAGGCCGAACACGAGGATGATGCCCACCTCGGGGAGGAGGGGGATCCCGAAGACGAACGGTGAGGCGACGAACGTCATCACCGCCATCGCGGCGATGGAGGTGAGCGTCATCGTCACGCCCGTCCGCATCGCGCGGTAGGTGGACTCGTAGAAGTCACCCGACCGGCGGAGGACGTGGTTGTTCAGGAGGAGGTCGGAGTCCACGGAGTACCCGATGAGCATGAGCAACGCCGCCACCGTCCCGAGGGTGAGTTTGATGCCGAAGAGGTTCATCAGCGCGACGGGGATGACGATGTCGGAGAAGGCGCTCGCGACGACGGCGATGGAGGGGACGAACGTCCGGAAGAAGCCGAAGACGAGGAGGCTCATCCCGACGAACGCGACGGCGATGCCGATGAGCGCCTGTCGCTGGGAACTCGCCGAGAACGTCGGCGAGCGCGACTGCTGGGAGAGTATCTCGTAGCCCGCGGCGTTCGCGGCGTTCGTTATCTCCCGGACCTCGCTGTTCTGTGTCGCCTGGAAGGTGACGATGTAGGAGTCGCCCGCCCGCTGGACCGACTCCACCTCGTAGGGGACCCGCTCGGCGAACGCCGCGCGAATCTCCTCGGGCGAGTCACCCGTCGCCACCTGGAGTTCCGTCCCGCCCGTGAAGGCGATGCCCGGCGTGACGGGCGCCCCGGTCAGGACGTACCAGCCGGCGAGGATGGCGAGTGCCACCGCCAGGACGGCCAGCGGGACGGCCACCAGTTGGCGGTTGGTATACCGGGTGTAGTCGACGTCCGGTACCTCGAATCGAGCCATGTGCCCCGGTCTGGATGGATGTTGGATAAACGTTCCCTTTCGAGAATAGAAATGACGACCGGACGACGACCGCCCCGGTCAGTCGAGGGTACGGACCGTGACACAGCCCCCCGAATCGACGCGGACCTCGTGGTCCTCGACCGCGAAGACCACGTGCCCACCTCGTCGCGGGGTGCCGTCGTGGCGCGGGGCGAACAGCGCTTCGAGTGCGTCGGGGTCGATGACGTCGTACAGCCGCGGGACCAGATCTTCGGGACGGCAGTCCTGCGCGTCGGCGAGTGCGGTCACGATGTCCTCGGTGAGCGACCGGGAGAGCGCTCCCTCCGGACTGCCGGCATCAGTCAGCGTGCCCGCGTCGTTCGTGCTCATCGTCGTACCACCCACTCACCGTACAGTCGGTAAATAGGTTAGTCCTATACTTGGAAAATACTCGATATCTGACTGGCTACACCTGTAGCCCTCGGTGGCCGGTCACCCTTCGAGCAGCATCGAGAACAGCTTGCGCTCGGCTGCCCGGAGGTGTTTGTTGAACGTCGGCTGGGAGATGCCGAGCGAATCGGCCACCTCCTGACCGGTCCGGTCGCGGGGCCACTCGAAGAACCCGCTTGCGAAGGCCGTCCGGAGCACCTCGTGTTGTCGGCTGGTCAGGCGCTCGGAGATGCCCGAGCGGACGTCACGGCGGGTCTGTGCCGACGAGGAGCGGTTGCGCCGCGCGATGAGGTCGACGCCGGAGTACGTCGCCTGGACCGCCTCGACGAACTCCCGGACGTCGGCGTCCTGGGGGAGTTCGACGACCACGCGGCTCCCCGAGTCGTCCACGGTGATAGAGCGCGTGACCGCGCCGCAGTCGGTGAGCGTCTGGGTGACGGTGTCCCCCGAGAGGCGCATCTCGAAGCGGACGGCCTCCTCGTCCTCGGCGATGATGCCGACGTGTTCGACGCCGACGAACTCCTCTTCGAGCGCGAGCAGGGCGTCGGCGTCGGCGTCGATGCCGCTACAGAACACCAGGGCGGTGCCGCCGGACTCCTGGATGACGTCGTCCACCTCGAAGCGACAGCCGGCCGTCCGCGCGAGCGTCCGGAGCAGCATGTCGTCGTCGTCGATGTGGAGTTCGATCTCCGCGACGCGGTCGGCGAGCATCGTCCGGCGCGTCTCGACGTTGTTTATGGCGTTGGCGATGGTCTGGCCGAGTTCGCCCAGTACGGCCCGTGTCATCTCGTCGAAGGCGGCCTGCTCGGTGGCGTACACCGTGAGGACGCCGTAGAGGACACTCCCGTGCAGGAGCGGGACGGCGAGCACCGAGAGGTAGTCGTTCGACAGCGCGGTGCGCCGCCACGGTTCGGCCTGGAAGCCGCTCGCCACCTCGCTGATGACGACCTGCTCGCGCGTCGCGGCCGCACGCGCGGCGGGTTCCGCGTGCTCGACCCCCGGCGTCAGGTCGATGGTGTCGAGGTAGCCCCGCTCGTCGCCGGCCCACGACCGGGGGGCGAGGCGCTCCCCGCCGTCCTCCAGCGCGCCGGTCCACGCGAAGGCGAACTCGTCTGCCGTGACGAGCTTCTCACAGACGGCCCGCTCTATCTCCTCGCGGGTGTCGGCTTGCACGAGCGCGCCGTCGATGGAGCGGATGATGTCGTTGGTGCGCTTCAGGCCGGTCAGCATCGCGTTCTGCTCCCGGAGTTCCCGGTCGCGTTCGCGTATCTCCTCCTCGCGCCCGACGCGGTCGAGCGCGGCCTCGGCGCTCGCCGCCAGCAGGTCGACCAGTTCGGTCAGCTGTGGGTCGAACTCGCCGACCCCCGTCGACTCGGCGAACAACACGCCGTGCTCCCCGAGCGGGACGTACAGGCCCGAGCGGAACGGCGTGTCCTCGTCGTACACGTCGTCGGTCTCCCGGATGTCGTCGTACGAGAGGAGCTCGCCGGCGACGAACGCGCGCCACGCGAGCGCGGGGTTCTGGGGGCCGACCGAGGGGAGCCCCCCGGTGATCTCGGCCATCTCGTCGGACCACGCGGCGGGTTCGAGGCGGCCGGCCTCGCCGTCGAAGAGGTAGACGCCGACGCCCTGCATGTCGAGGACGTCCTGTGCCGTCGCGACGATGAGGTCGCTCACGTCGTCCTTCGACTCCGCGTGCAGGAGGTCACGCGTCGAGTCGTGGAGCGCGGTCAGGGTCTGCTCGTAGCGCTTGCGGTCGGTGATGTCGCGGACCACGCCGACGAAGCCGTGGCTCCCGTCCTGTCGCTCGCGCATCGAGAACCGCGTCTCGATGGGGAGGCTACCGCCGCTCTTCGTCGCGAGGCTGGTGTCGAGGCTGGCGACGTTCTTGCCCTCCTCGACCATCTGCTGGGAGAGCTGCTCGACCATGTCGAAGACGTCGTCCTGAGCGAGCAACGAGGAGTGTGAACCGATGAGCTCCTCGGCCTCGTAGCCGGTCTGTTTGGTGATGGCGTCGTTGACCCACTCGATGCGGAAGTTCGGGTCAAGCGCGTAGATGCCGTCGTCGATGGTCGCGAGGATGGTCTCGTAGCGTTCGCGCTCGCGGCGACGCTGTTCGCGCCTGATGACGGGTTCGAGGACGTCCGCGACCGTCAGGAGGAGTTCGCGCTCCTCGGTGCCGAACTCCCGGTCGTCGGTGGTGTAGGCCGCGAGGACGCCCCAGGGCGTCTCGTCGACGTCGAGACCGACGGCGATGCCGCCGGTGATGGGGCCCTCACCGCCGTCCGCACAGACGAGGCCGTCGGCCGTCAACGCGTTGTAGGCGAGCGAGTCCTCGTCGGTGAGCGCATCGAGGTCGCCGGCCCAGCCGGTCTCCGCGCGCAGGACGAGGGTGTCCTCCTCGGAGCGGTGCTCGAACAGCCCACAGCGGTCGATGCCGAGGGCCGCCTCGATGAGCGCCGTCGCGTCCTCGAACAGTCGCGGGAGACCGACGCCCTCGAGTGCCGACTGCCGGAGGTCCGCGATGGCCTCGCGTCGGATACGGAGCGTGTGGTCACCCGCGTAGGCGTCGGCCGCGTTCCGGATGCGCCGGTCGAGCACCTCTGGCGGGTCGGTCGGGCCGACGACGTCCGTCGCGCCGGCGGCGAGCGCGTCCGCGGCCGTCCCGTTCTCGACCCGGGCGAGTATCGGGTGGTCCACCCCGCGTGCGCGCGCCTCGTCGATGAACTCCAGTCCGGAGCCGTCGTCGAGATGTTCGTCGCAGACGATACAGTCGATGGGAACGTCGCTCTCGACCACATCGAGAGCCCCGCCGACGGTTCCCGCGACGGTCACGGAGGTATCGTCCCCGTGAGTGCCGTCGCCATCGCTCGTCACGTGGAGAATCCGCACGAGCGATGCGGTGTTTTCGTTGTGTACCCGACCTGAAATCATCGATTTACCAGCACACCTACGGAAAGATAAATTGTTCGCCTCCAGAGGGCCTGTATATAAGTCAAATTAACATATAATTCTCCAATGTGGGAAAGTATAGTACTCAATAATATGACTTTCTTGTCTGGAAGGATGAATAATCCAAACATTTACAACACCGTATTCCTACCCTTCTTCTGGCATGGCACACGATCTGGTCGAACAAACGGTCAATCAGCAGCCGCTTTTGGCAGAGCGGGAACCGGCGGACCTCATCACCGAGATAACCGCGGTCGAACTTCCACCCGCTGTGGTGGACGTCGCGACCGAGTACGAACGCGTCATGGACGACCGTGACACCTTCCTCTGGCAGTGGATTCACAAACTGTTCGACGCGTTCACGCTCTCGTCTGTTCCGGCGGCCGATAGGGCCCACGTAAAGGAGATTAAGACGCTCTTTACGGTGTTCATCACCACCCTCGACGACCTCATCGAGTCGCGGCGCGACACCGTGACCTTCGACGAGGCCTGTCGAGTCGTCACCGCCCCCCAGACCGTCGACCCTACCCGGCCCGGGGTCGACGCCGGGGTCGTCGAGTTCGTCCAGGGCGTCTGGTCGAGCATCGAGGTCCGGCTGAAGGGGGCCCCGCGTTACGACGAGTTCCGGAGCGTCTTCGCGTACGATATTCGGCAGGGGTTCAACGCGATGGAGTACACCCGCCTCGTCAGCGACAACAAGTACCTCGCAAACGGGACCGGCGCGCGGACCTACGGCGCCCACAACATGGTACTGTTCTCGTACGTCGACATCGACCTCATGTTCTCGCCGACGTTCGACCAGAGCGACCTGGGGGGCCTGCGTGACCTCACCTGGGACCTCCAGAAGATGGCGCGCATCGGCAACTGGGTCACGACCTGGGAGCGGGAACTGACCGAGGGCGACTACTCCGCCGGCGTCATCGTCCAGGCCCTCCAGGAGGGGATC
>CAYYSW010000095.1:0-1991 GCA_964474395.1 uncultured Halobacteriales archaeon | reverse complement strand
CGCTCCCGACGAACTGGACCCCGCGAACGAGGACCTCGAACGGGTCGCCGAGCGCATCAAGGAACACGGCGTCGAGGAGGCGTTCCTCGCCGAGTGGGACGAACGACACGCGGCGGTCTGCTCGAAGGACTACGGCGTCGAGAGCGTCGACACCCGACGGTTCATCGAGGGGATGGAGACGGTCATGGAGTACCACCTCGCCAGCCGCGGGATGAAGTGAACCGCCCACGAGGGCGAGACTAAACCGCTCTTCGGACTCCCTACGGGAGATAGCGGACGCTCACGACCCCGTCGTGTGCGCGCACCTCGACGCGGTTCACCTCGGCCATCCGGGCGGCCCGGACCGCGGTGGCCTCGTCGGTCACGACGTCCTCGGCCGCCTCGTCGGTCTCCGCTGACGGGACCGTGAGGACGTGTATCTCGCCTTTCCCCGCACGCTCCTCGCGGGTGAGTTCCCCCTCCTCCTGGTCGGCGGCGATGTCTCGTTCCTGCGTCGTCGGAGGTTCCTCGCTCCGCTCGACGCGAACGGTCCGGCGCGATTCGACGTCGACGACCTGCCACATCACTTCAAGCGGCGGGTCGGGGGCGACGGTCCCGACGATGACCTCGCCCGCCTCGACGCCGGGGTTCGACCCGAGTGGGTGGACCTGCCCGTCGTCGACGTCCTTCAGGACGGCGCTGTCGTCCTCGGCGTGCGTCACGAGGAAGGTGCCCTCCTTCCCGGCCTCCGGTCCGGCGTCGGCTCCCGGCTCCGGTTCGTGTTCGTGGTCGCTCATGGTCCCCGATAGGCGAGGGGACCCTTTGCCCGTGTCGCTCTCAGCCGAGCCGGCGGTGGACGACGAACATCCCGGCGGCGACGACCAGCGGGATGAGGACGCTCGCGACCGGCGGGAGGGCGTAGAGAAGCCCGACGACGGGGGCGAGGAGCCCCGTCGGCGCCCCGCGCTGGACCGTCTCGCCGTCGAGGGTGAACTCCGCGGGAATCGAGGCCACGGCCCCGAGGTACAGCGAGAGGACGAACAGGAACCCCATCGCCGCCATCGCGGCGTCGTATCGGGGGTCGGACCGTCCCCGGCGGTGCTGGCGGGCGACGAACAGCACCGGACCGACGAGGGGACCGACGGCGAAGAAGCCCACGAGGACGAACAGCGACCGCGAGAAGGTGAACGTCCCGCCGGTGGCCCCGGAGGTGTTCCCGAAGGCGACGACCACCGCGAACGTGAACAGGAGCGCCACGAGCAGCGCCAGCAGGCTACCGACGACCGCGTACAGGCGGAACAGCCGCGACTCGCTCCGGCGGAAGGCGTAGGGGAAGGCGCCGAACAGGCCGGAGTAGGCCCGTTGGGTCTCGCTCATCGGGGAGAGTTGGGCCCGGCGGCGATTAACGATGCCGGATTAGCTATACGGGAGGCGCCTCAGACCCGAGTATGCGGGTCGACATCGGTAACGCACTCGACGCGGTGGCACAGCCGGGCGTCTCCCGGACGTCCCTCGACGCCCTCGACGAACGGGTCGCGCGGGCACACGACCGGATCGAACGGGGTATCGAGGACCGGGAGTTCGGCTACGCCTCCCTCGCCCTCCCCGAGGACACCGACGCGGCCGCCATCCGCGAGGCGGTCGAACCGGTCGCGGACAGCGAGGCCGTCCTCACGGTCGGCATCGGGGGGAGCGCCCTCGGCGCCCGGACGCTCACCGCGGCGCTGGCCCCCGACGCTACCCACGGAGTTCTCGACAACGTCGACCCCGACGGCACCCGTCGGCTCCTCGATTCCCTCCCGCTCGAATCGACGGCCGTCCACGTCGTCTCCCGCTCGGGCACCACCGCCGAGACGCTGGCGAACTTCCTCGTCGTCCGCGAGGCGTTCGAGGAGCAGGGGGTGGACTGGACCGAGCGGACCGCCGTCACCACCGGCGAGGACGGCCCGCTCCGGGCGCTCGCGGACGAACACGACATGCCCGCACTCGACGTCCCCGACGGTGTCCCCGGC
>CAYYSW010000094.1:0-9234 GCA_964474395.1 uncultured Halobacteriales archaeon | reverse complement strand
GGCGTCGCCGCGAACTCCTCGCCGTCGCAGTAGGCGATGACACACCGGAAGTGCGCGTCGAGGGTGCCCTCCTCGCGCGCGAGTCGCCCGACGCGGTCGACGCCGAGCGTGTCCTCGACGTACGAGGAGTAGGGGCCCGGGAAGCCGTCGAGGTCGTCGATGAACAGCCCGGCGTCGTCGACGATGACCGGCTCGCCGACGTGCGCGAACGCCTCGCGCGCACCGCGAGCGGCGATAGGGCCGAGCTCGGGGGCCTGTATCTCGGTGTAGTCGAAGTCGACCGCTCGCACCTCGTCGAGGTACTGTTCGGCCTCGCGAACCTTGCCGGGGTTGGTGGTGACGTAGCTGAGCATACCCTCCCTGGGTGGGGTGTGAGAAAAGGGGTGGCGAAAGCGCGGTCCGAGCGGGGTTCCCGTGAACGGAGCGAACGGGAACACGGGGACGGGCGCAACGAGTCCAGGGAGTGGACCGACCGGTGACGGACGGGCGGCTCGTCGGTCGGGAGGTACATCGAAAGAACGCGAGGGTGTTCCGGGGTCAGTCGACGATGACTTCGACCGGTTCGTCCTCGTCGCGAATCTCCGAGTCGCCGCTCTGTTCCTGATAGTAGAGCGCGCCCGCGAGGCCGAGGACGAGCCACGACCGCCAGTTCGCGAGGTTCAGCGTGTAGCCGATACCGAAGGGCTTCTCGACGAGCATCCCCTCGCCGGGCCGCCAGTACGACGAGAGCATCCGCCCGAGGCTCGGTCGGTCGAAGTTGTACGGCACGCCGAATATCTCACCGGTCTGTGGCTTGTCTACCATGCGCGGCGATACGTCGGGGTTCGTTAAGTCGTTTGCCACCGACTCGACGTTTGTAGCGACCGGGCAGTTCCGAACGCTGCTCGCGGACCCGGAGACGGTGTGACAGCCAGTCGCCGCCAACGAGGGACACTCCCCATCGCTTATTCGCCGTACCCACGTCGGACCGGACAGAGATGACCGATAGGGCCCGCCGCTGGTACGGCTACGCTTCGCTGTTGTTCGGGATGGTTCGCCACGCGCTGACGGCGTTCCTCTCGCGGTTCTACGGGCGCGACCCGGACCTCTGGGTGTTCGGCGCCGGACTCGGCGCGGGGTTCGTCGACAACGCGAAATATCTCTTCCTCTACGCGGACGGTGCTCCCGAGGTCAGGGCCGTGTGGCTTTCGAAGGATCACGAGACGGTGACCACCCTCCGCGAGGCGGGCTACGAGGCCCACCGTGTCGGGTCGGTCCGGGGGACGTGGCTCCGTCTGCGCGCCGGGGTCGCGATAGTGACACACGGTCTGCGGGACGTCGGTATCGGGGGCGTCGGCGGCGCGACACTAGTCAACCTGTGGCACGGCGTTCCCCTGAAGACCATCGGGCTCGACGCGGAGCTGCGACGGACCCCCCGCGTAATCCGCCGGGCCCACCGCGCGTTTGCGCGCTGTTTCGACGCACTGGTCGTTCCGTCCCCGATGGCCGTCCACCAGCTCCACACCGGTCTCGGCGTCCCCCGCGAGCGCATCCGGGTGCTCGGTTACCCCCGTCACGACCCGCTGGTGGGAGCCGGCCCGGACGACGACCCCGCGTCCGCTCCCGACGTCGAGGAGCGACTCGCCGCCGCGGGAGCGGACGGACCGCTCGTCCTCTACCTGCCCACCTTCCGCGAACGAGGCGCCGACGTGGCGGACCGCGTCGACTTCGAGGCGGTCGACCGCCTCCTGGACGCGGCCGGTGCCACGCTCCTCGTCAAACCCCACCCGTTCGAGCAGGTCTCGTCCGTCGACGGTCTCGACCACGTCTCGACGCTGGACGGGGTCGACGACATCTACCCGCTGCTGGACGCGTTCGACGTGCTCGTCACCGACTACTCGTCGGTGTTCCTCGATTTCCTCCTGCTCGACCGCCCCGTCGTGTTCTACGCGCCCGACCTCGAGACCTACCGGGCGGAGCGGGGGTTCTACTACGACTACGAGACCTTCGTTCCCGGTCCGGTCGCAGGCGACACCGATTCGCTTCTCGCCCATCTCGTCGACGCCATCGACGCCGACCCGTATGCAGCCCGCCGGAACGCGCTGCGGGAGGTGTTCCTCGTCGACGCGACGGGGTCTCGGTCGGCGGCGGTCTTTGAGGACGTCCGAGCGCTCTCCGACCCGTAGCACACCCATTGTCAATTGAATACACAGCTTGGCAAGGGAAGAGGACATAATCGTAGTAGTGATTCTTAATACGTCGTGTGTGTTACCCCCGGTCAATGCAGCGTGCTGACTCGGCTGTGGCGTCGGGCACTTCCGCTGGTTCGGCCGACTACGACGGAATCGATACTATCGCTCACCGGGGATTCGCGGACGTCTTCCCGGAGAACACGCTCGCGGCGGTGCGCGGCTCGACCGCGGGCGGGTCGGTCCCGCCGGCCGGGATGGTCGAGATCGACGTGATGCCGAGCGCCGAGGGGACTCCCGTCGTCTTCCACGACGGAACCCTCGGTCGGGTGACGAACGCAGACCCGTCGCGACACGGACAGGCCGTCTGGGAGACGCCGCTCGACGAGCTACGCTCGCTGGACGTCCTCGACAGCGGCCAGTCAATACCGCTCCTGGAGGAGGTCGTCGAGGCGCTTCCGACGTCGGTGGCGCTGAACGTCGAACTCAAACACCCCGGTACCGACCCGGGACCCGACGGGCTGCTCCCGCGGGACGTCCTCGACCGGAGCCGGCAGGAGTGGCGCCCGTTCGTCGACCGAGTGCTCGGCCTCGCCGGGAACTCGGGTCACGACCTCCTGGTTTCCTCGTTCTTCGAGGGCGCACTGGGCGCGGTCCGGGATGCCGACCCTGACGTCCCGCTCGCCGCCGTCTTCTCGGGCGCCGTCGACGACGGGTTCACCGTCGCCCGGCGACACGACTGCGAGGCGGTCCACGTCCCCCGGAACATGGTCCCCGGGACGCCGTTGTTCAACGAGACGTACGTCGCCGGTCCGTACGAACAGGTCGACGTCGTCGACCGCGCCCACCGGGAGGGACGCGTGGTGAACGTCTGGACCATCGAGACGCCCGAACACGCCGCCGCGTTCGCGGGGACCGCCGTCGACGGTCTCATCACCGACGTCCCCCTCGACGCGCAGGCCCGGTAGGAACGGACCGGCGGGAGGAATCTGTCACAGGGAGAACGACTAAACAGCTCCGACCCTTCAGTTAACTGATGGAGGAAGTCGACACCGCCGTCGTCCTCGCTGCGGGCATCGGTTCACGACTCCGGCCGATTACGCTCGAGGTCCCGAAGGGGTGTATTCCCGTCGACGGGGACCCGATTCTGGCCCACCAGCTCCGTGCCTACGCCGACGCCGGGGTGACGAACGTCGTCGTCGTCGTCGGCTACCTCGCGGACCGGACGCGAGCGGTCTGCGAGGAGATCGCCGACGGCCGTGAGGACCTCACGGTGACGGTCATCGAGAACGACCGCTACGCCAATACGAACAACCTGTTCTCGCTCTACCAGGCCCGGGAGGAACTCGCCGGCGAACCCTTCTTCCTGAGCAACGGCGACGTCGTGTTCGACCCGTCGGTCGTCGAGACGCTCCTCGACAGCGACGCCGACAGCGCCATCGCGTGCGACTACGGGACCTACTCCGAGGAGGCGATGAAGGTGACGACCGACGGGAACGGCCACGTCGACCACATCGCCAAGGACGTCCCGCCCGAGGCCGCGAACGCCGTCTCCATCGACGTCTATCGGTTCTCCCGGAGGTTCTCGGCACGGCTGTTCGACCACGGGGCCCGGCTCCTCGAGGACGGACGGTACGACGCCTGGACCGAGGTAGCCATCGACAGCGTCCTTCAGAAGTGCGAGACGACCCCCGTCGACATCGACGACGCGCGCTGGGTGGAGATCGACGATACGGTGGACCTCCGGGCCGCCGACCGGACGTTCGGGTCGCTCTCGCTGACCGACAAGGAGGCGGTCTTCTTCGATCTCGACGGAACGCTCTACCTCGGCGATACCCTCCTCGACGGCGCCGCGGACGTCGTCGAGGCCCTTCGGGAGGCCGACGTCGACGTCTACTTCCTCTCGAACAACTCCTCGGCCTGGAAACCGGAGTACGCGAGGAAACTGACCGGACTCGGCATCCCCGCCGAGCCCGAGGATGTCGTCCTCTCGACGGACGGCGTCATCTCCTATCTGGAAGCGCGGGGGGCAGAACGCCTCTACGTCGTCGGGACGACGGCGATGCGGGACGCGCTGGCCGACCGAGGGTTCACCGTCGACGACGACGACCCCGAACACGTCGTAGTGGGGTTCGACCGCGAACTCACCTACGAGAAGGTCCGTCGAGCGACCCTCGCCATCCGCGGGGGCGCCGAGTTCCTCCTCGCCCACGGTGACGCCGTCTGTCCGACGCCGGAGGGGTTCGTGCCGGACTGCGGTGCCATCGGGGCGCTCGTGGAGACGGCGACCGGTCGCGAGCCGGCACACGTCTTCGGCAAGCCCGACCCCGCGATGGTCTCGCACGTCCTCGACGCCGACGGCATCGACCCCAGGGACGTCGCCGTCGTCGGCGACCGGCTGTCGACGGAGATCGCGATGGCCGAACGACTGGGCTGCCAGTCCGCCTGCGTCCTCACTGGCGAGGCGACACGGGCGGACGTCGCCACCAGCGCGGTCCAGCCGTCCGCCGTCGTCGACACGGTCGGCGACCTCCTCTCGTACATCGACGCCGAGGCCGAGGCTCGCGCCGGTCGTACCCCCGACGACGACTGACACCGCGAGTCACTGATAGCGCCCGCGGCCCTCGATCTCCCGCAACTGCGCTACCACGCTCGGCCCGCCCTTCTCGCGGTAAGCGGACTCGAAGGCGTCGAGCAGGGGCGCGGGGTCGCGGGCCGTCCCGGCGAGCGACTGCTCGAAGACGTGGAGGTCCATCGCGTAGTCCTCGACGTGCGAGGAGTGATAGCCGAGGCCGAAGTCGATGAGCCACACGCGGTCCGCTCCGCCTCCGCCGCCGTCCGTTTCGGCGTCCGCGAGCACCCGGACGTTGCGCGTCGTCGGGTCGCCGTGGACGATGCCCGCGCCGTGGAGCGTCGCGAGGTGACGACCGACCGCGCGGACCCTCCCCGCCGAGGGCGCCCCCCCGAGGTCGGCCTCGCCGACGCGTTCGAGCGTGAGGCTGGCCTCCCGCGGGTCGATATCGCGGATGACCGGCGTGGGGACGCCGAGCTTCCGGGCGTCGTGGAGCAGGCGGGCCTCCCCGCGGGTCCGCTCGCGGCGGAGCCGTTCGTCGAGGGCGGGGTGGCGGTAGGCCTTCGGCACGCGGGCCTTGCGGACCGCCCCGTCCGCTCCGTGTTCGACGGTCGCCTCGGCCCCGCGCTGGGTGGCCGTACCCTCGCCCGAGACGGCGCGGGCGACGTCCTCGTCGCCCCGCCACGTCACGGGCACCTCGTCGGGCCGGTAGTTCGGCCGCACGCGGGAGTCGTCGACGGCGATAGTGTCGCCCGCCGCCGCCATCCGCGCGCCGAGGACGGCTATCATGCCGGCGTTGTCCCGGAGGAAGCGTCCCTCGGGGGCGTGGAACCGGGCGCCGCGCTGGTCGCACATCTCGCGGAGCATCGCCTGGAGGCGCGCGTTCTGGCCGACGCCGCCGCCGAGGACGAGCTCGTCGTTGCCCGTCAGCGAGAGCGCCCGCTCGGAGACCTCCGTGAGCATCCCGAAGACGTGTTCCTGCAGGGAGAAACAGACGTCAGCGACCGACTCGCCGTCGTCGTAGGCCTCCTTCGCGGCGCTCATGATGCCCGAGAAGGAGAAGTCCATCCCCTTGACGACGTAGGGCAGGTCGATGTACTCGCCGCCTTTCGCGTTGGACTCGACTTTCGGCCCTCCGGGGTGGGACCAGCCGACGTGACGAGTGAACTTGTCGATGGCGTTGCCGACGCCCGTGTCCATCGTCTCCCCGAGCATCCGGTAGCGGCCGTTGTGAAGGCCGAGCAGGTGGGCGTTCGCACCGCTGGCGTTCAGACAGACCGGCGAGTCGAACCCCGCGGTCGCCCGCCCGATCTCGAGGTGAGCGAGCATGTGGTTGACGCCGACGAGCGGGACGTCGAGGGTCTGGGCGCTGGCGCGCGCGGCCGTCCCGACGATGCGCAGACAGGGACCGAGCCCCGGCCCCCGCGAGAACGCGACGGCGTCGATGTCGTCGGCGGCGTGCGCGCGGGCCTCCCGGACGACTCGCGGGACGGCCTCGCGCATGTGCTCTGCGGCCTCGCGCGGGTGGATGCCGCCGCTGTCGGGTTCGTAGGCGTCGGTGAAAATCGCGGTGTCGGCGGTCCCGGCGTCGGTGTCGTGGAGTGCCGCGCTCGCGGCCCACGCGGTGCCTTCGATGCCGAGGACGCGCACGCTACCTTACTTCCACTCGGTGTAGGCGCACTTCCCGCAGTGGAACCGGTCGTCGTGTTCCGCGAGGAAGGTGTCGCCACACCGGGGGCACTGCTTCTTCTCGCTGGTGCCGTCGTCGTTGTAGTACTCGTGTCGGGCCATCTACGCCTCCTCCGCCTCGGCCTCGGCCTCGGCCTCCTCCTCGGCCGCGCCGATCTTGTTGCGTTCGAGCATGTACTCCTGTTCGACGTCGCGGGCGTCCTCGGGGGTCTCGTAGACCTTCGCGTAGCCGACGGTCTTTCGCATGCCGAACTTGGTGTCCAGCGCGTGGATGACGACCTCGTCGGCGTCCTTGTTCAGTTTCGCGGCCAGCGAGTCGCGAACGGAGAGGCGGGAGGGCGTCGCCTCGTCGTGCGTGACCTCGAAGCGCACGTCGGTGCGATGCAACATCGGGTTCTCCTCCTCCTCGATGATGGTGACTTCCATGGTTACGTTGGCCGTAATTCCTCTTGTCGCGGCTAAAAGGATTTCGAAGCGCCTACCCGCCGGCGATGGCCGCTCCCGTCGAATCGCTACTCGTCGGCCCCGATTCCGAGGACCCGCCGCGCGCCCGCCCGGTCGCCCTCCATCCGGGCGAGGAACTCACGCATCGCGGCGCGCGTCTCCGGGTCGACCCGGACGTGGACCATCCCCTCGTCGGGTTGCCCGTAGACGACGCTCGTTCCGTCCGGGGCGACGGCGATGGCGGGCACCGCCGCGAGGTCCTCCTCGCCGTCGACGACGATGACGGTCCGCTCCTCGGAGCCGAGGGCCTCGACCAGCGCTTCCAGCAGGTCCGCGGAGAGGGTCGCCGCGGGGTTCTCGACGCGGACCTCGCGGTCGAACCCCGACCGGTCGACCTCCTCGTCCAGCGCGGTCCGCTTGGTCATCCCGACGACCAGCGCCACGTCGGGGATCGTCTCCCGGAGGAGATGGTCGGTGACGACGTCGCCGACGGCGACGAGCGGTCGGCCCGCCGCTTCGAGGAGCGCGGCGGCGTCGGTGTACACCGGCCCGACGGGGTCTTTCAGTTCGGCACGGAGCGCCTCCGGCAGGTCGAGCACGGCGCTATCTGACCTTCAGGGCGTACGCGCCGGGTTCGGTTACGTCCATCTCGCGGGCGATCTCGGAGGTCTCGGGGTGGGCGATGACGACGTAGCCCGCCCAGTCCTCCGTGAGCGAGGTGGACCCGCAGACGACACAGGACTGCTCCTCGCCGGCCTCTTGGACGCGGTGACACTCGCGACAGACGAGTCGGGTCGCCATCGTCACTCACCCGCCGTGGCTTCTTCTGTCTCCCGTTGCTCGCGGAGCCAGCCGTGCTTGCCCAGTCCGGGCTGTTTGGCCGTGAGGCCGATCTTCGAGTCGCGGGGGTTGCGCTCGTCGATGCTCTTGGTGACGATGCGCGCGCGGACCGCGTCCCCGACGCCGATAGCCTGGTTGGACTCCCGGGAGGCGAGTTGCTGGCCCTCCTCGTCGAAGGCGAGATATTCGTCGGAGATCTGCGAGACGTGGAGCAGGCCGTCGACGGGGCCGATACCGACGAACGCCCCGAAGTTGACGACCTCGACGATCTCCCCGTCGACGACCTCCTGCATCTTGGGGTCGAAGGTGAGCGCGTCGAACGTCGCGTCGTAGAAGACGCCGGGCTTGCCGGGCAACACCGACCCGTCGCCGATGTCGACGACGTCGACGACCGAGACGATGGAGCCGACATCCTCGTCCATCCGGCCTTCGAGTTTGTCCTGCAGGAGTTCCTTTACCAACTGGTCCGAGACGTCCGCGAGGAACCGCGGGGGCACCTCGACCGTGTCGCGTAGTCTGACCCTCTTGTACATTCTAGTGGATTTCGAGTTTGTTGCGGCCCCTTATACCGATTGCTTCGACGGGGAGGCGGTCACGCAGGGGGCCGTCGTTCGTGACCACGTAGTCGCACGCACCGCGCTCGGCGAGTTCGACGAGCGCGTCGTCGGCGTACGTCGCCTCCGTCTCGACCGCTTCACATCGCTCGGCGAGGTCGCGACCGACCGACGCGGCCGTCGCCTCCTCGCCACCGCCCTGAGAGAGCTTCTCGAGTTCCATGAGCACCGCACGCGGAGTGACACACTCGTAGGTGCCGAGCAGTCGGTCGAGTTCGTCGAACACGCGAACCCCGGACTCGACCGGCATCATCAGCGCGCTGGTGTCCATGGCGACTCGCATTCCCTTACTGGCCGGTGAGCGTCCCGACGCCGATGAGGCGCCAGCGCGTCCCGACGCGGCGGTTGATGGCTATCTTCGCGCCCTCGGCCGCACAGACGGGCCGCTTCAACTGGACCTCCGCCTCGCCCTCGCGGGCGCTCGTGACCGACCCGACCGTCGTGGCCGTGCCGACCGTGAGCATGAGCGGCTCGCCCGTCGAGATGGGCTCGATGTCGTCCTCGCTGCCGACCAGCCGGTCGAGCAGCTCGACGTCCATCTCGAAGCCGTTCCACGCGGGCGGGAGGGTCCCCGGCGGCCCGGCGACCTGCCCGGCCAGCGCGTCGCCCTTCGTCAGCGACGGGTCGAGCCCCGTCCCGACGCCCAGCAGTCCGCCGGGGCCGACCTCGTCGAGCAGGTCGCCGCCGGCCTGCAGCGAGCGGACCGTCGTCGTGATGGGGCGGTACTCCGTCTGGCCGCCCTCTTCGACCTGCCGGCCGGGGCGCAGCTCTATCTCGTCGTCGACGTGGAGCCGGCCCTGGACGAGGCTGCCGCCGAGGACGCCGCCCATGAGCTTGTCGAACGTCGTGCCGGGGCGGTTGATGTCGAACGAGCGGGCGACCTGCATCCGCGGGTCGGCGTCGGGGT
>CAYYSW010000093.1:4102-9235 GCA_964474395.1 uncultured Halobacteriales archaeon | reverse complement strand
ACTGGATGGCCTCGCGCTTGACCGCGACGGGGTCGATGACGCCGTGTTCGACGGGGTCGGCGACCTCGCCGGTCTGACCCGTGGCGATGACGCCCGCGCGGCCCTCGCTCTCGAACGTCGAGCGGAGTTCGACCAGCGCGTCGATGGGGTCCATGCCGGCGTTGGCGGCGAGCGTGCGCGGCAGGATGTCCAGCGCGTCGGCGAACGCCTCGACGGCGAGCTGCTTGCGGCCCGTGATGGAGGCGGCGTGGTCGCGGATGTGGTCCGCGATGGCGATCTCCGTCGCACCGGCGCCGGGGACGACGCCGCCCTTGTCGAGGGCGGCCGTCACGACGTCGAGCGCGTCGTTGAGCGCGCGTTCGAGCTCGTCGACGACGTGCTCGGTGCCGCCGCGGGCGAAGACCGTGACGGCCTCGGCGTTGGCGCCGCCCTCGACGAACGCGAGTTCGTCGTCGCCGAACTTCTCGACGCGGACGGTCTCGGCGTGACCGAAGTCCTCCGAGTCGAGGTCCTTGACGGTCCCGACCTGCTTCGCGCCGGTCGCGCGGGCGATGGACCGCGCCTCGTCGTCGGAGACGCTCTCGAAGGCGAGGATGTCGTTGTTCGCGAGGAAGGAGGCGACGCGGTCGTCGATGTCGCCGGTGACGAAGGCGACGTCGACGCCGGCCTCTTTCAGGGCCTCCGCGTAGCCCCGCAGTTCGCTCTCCTCGGCGGCCAGCGCGTCGTTGAGCTGGTCGATGTTGGTGATGTTGTACTCGGCGTCGATGCCGCCCTCGCGCACCTCGAGGTCGAGGTCCAGCACCGCGATGTTCGCGTCCTCGACGCGGCGGGGCATGTCCTGGTGGACGGGCTCCTCCTCGCTGATGACGCCCGTGACGAGTTCGGTCGCGCTGGAACTCGCGCCGACCTGCGTGCGGACGCGGACGTTGTCACGCTCGACCTTCTCGTCGGTCTGGACCTGTCGGATGGCCTGGACGACCGTCTCGGCCAGCGGGCCGGCACCGACGTCGCCGGTGCCCTTGCCGGTCATCGAGGTCTTGGCGACCTTCTCGAGCAGTTCGTCGTCGAGCTCCTCGTCGAGCACCTGCTCGTCGATGGCCTCCAGCGCGAGGCTGGCGGCCTCGTTGTACCCCTCGACGATGGCCGTCGGGTGGACGTCGTCGTCGAGCAGGTCCTCGGCGCGCGCGAGCAGTTCGCCGGCGAGCACGGAGGCGGTGGTCGTGCCGTCGCCGACCTCCTCCTCCTGCATCGTAGCGACCTCCACGATCATCTGCGCGGCAGGGTGCTCGATGTCCATCTCCTCGAGGATGGTCGCGCCGTCGTTCGTGATGACGACGTCACCCTGGTCCGAGACGAGCATCTTGTCCATCCCGCGTGGCCCGAGTGTCGTCCGTACTGCGTTGCTCACCGCCTTCCCGGCGGCGATGTTGGACGACTGGGCGTCACGCCCACGAGTTCGCTCGGTGTCCTCCGCGAGAATGAACATCGGCTGTCCGCGCATCTGTTGAGCCATGTCAACCGGGATGGGGTTGCGATTCTACATAAAGCTTGCGAGCGAGAACCGCGAAACCGGGTGATGGCGTTGCATGTCACTCACCCACATCCGCCAGAATGTCGTCCGATAGGAGGTCAGCGCCGGTCGTACACCGCGACGGCACGGTCGCCCCGTTCGGAGAGCCCCTGCGGGTTGCGTTCGGTCGTTCGGTCGCGCAGACGGGCGAGGACGCCGTCCTTGGCCCCCGCCAGCGAGCCGACGGTCACGTCCCGACCGTTGCCGAACCACCCCGAGAGGCCCGAGGTCCCGCCCGCGACGTCGCGGAGCGAGCCGGCGGCGTCCGCGGCGGCGTGGCGGCCGACCCGCCACAGCGAGGTGGGGCGGAGGCCGTAGTTCTTCACCAGTCGGTAGGACAGCGAGCGGTAGCGCCAGTGCCAGTCGCGGGACACCTCGCCGCCGTCGGGCGCGAGCGACGGCTGGCGCATCCCGCCGCCCGTCATCGCCTTCTCGCGGCGGGTGGCCATCTCCGGGGACCACTCGACGTCGTGGCCCCGGCCGGCGAGCCGGTGGGCGGCGTCGCGGGCGCCGCCGGTGAGGAGGTACTCGTCGAAGCCGTCGATGGTCTCGACGGCGGTCCGGGTCATGGCGACGTTCCCGCCGTCGAAGTACGCCACCCGCCGCCCGGCGATGGTCCGGCGTTCCGCGGTCTCGGTCGTCACGCCGCCGCGCGTGGACTGGTGGACGGGCCCGGTGACGGCCGCCGGGAGGTCCGGCCCGTGCCCGCTGGCGCGGTGGGTGTCGCCGGGACCCGCGAGGCGCTCGCACACCGTGTCGTACCACGTGGGTTCGACGGCGAGGTCGTCGCTCAGGAAGGCGACCGCTCCCCCGCCGGTCCGCTCGAACCCCGCGTTCCGCGCGACGTTGATGTTGCGCTCGTCGATCTCGACGAGCACGTCCACGTCCTCGCGGTCGCGGACCATGCCGGTGGTCCCGTCCACGCTCGGCCCGTTGACCACGACCACCTCGGCGTCGGGGGCCCGGTCGGCGAGCGCATCGAGACAGTGAGCGAGACGCTCTCGGCCGTTGAGGGTCGGAACGACTACCGAGAGCTGCATACCTCTTGCTCGCGCTCCCGAGGGATAAAAAGACCTCGGACCGCGGACAGGACCTACTCGACGCGGGCGTCCCAGTAGGAGACCGACGCGAGGCGGTCCCCGAGCGGGGTGTCGCCGACCGAGATGTCCGCCTCGCGGAACGCCTCGGCGACGGCGTTCGGTATCGACCGGTAGAACCCGTAGGGCAGGACGAAGTCGTGGGCCTCGTCGTGCAGGCGGAGGCCCGCGCCGTTGAGCAGGCGCAGCACCTCGCTCTCCGAGTAGAGCCGCGACCCCATCGGGAGCAGCCAGTTGTACACCGTCCGCGTCGAGAAGCGATTGAAGGTGTCGAAGAACACTTGGTCGCGCGAGACGCGACACATCTCGCTGAGGAACGACGCGGGGGTGTCTGCGAGGTGGAAGAAGCGCATCGCCAGCACCGTATCGAAGTAGTCGTCCGGGAACGGGAGGCGCGCGGCGTCCCCGCGCATGAACTGGAGGTTGTCGGACACGCCCGCTTGCTTGGCCTTCTCTCGACCGCGCTGGAGCATGGGCGCGGAGATGTCGAGCCCGACGATGTCGGCCCCGCGCTCGGCCAGCATGACCGTAAAGCGTCCCGTACCGCAGGCTATCTCGAGGACCCGCTTGTCCTCGACCGGCATCACCGCCTCCATCACGGCCTGCTTCTCGCGGTCGTCGATGAGGCGGCCGCCGCGGGAGAACCGTTTGGTGTCGTACTCCTCGGCCACGTCGTCGGCCTGGTACCACTCCTGTCCCTTCACGCTATCAGCACCAACCCGTGCATCCGATAAAACGGTACTGGATTGGAAAGTCGTCGGGGCTACGAGTGGGCCACCTCGTCGGTGCTGATGCGGAGGATGACTCGCGCGCCCTCGTCGTCGTCGTGGAACGGGTACTCCTCGACGTCCATGTACCGCCGAGCGAGTTCGTCGATGTGTTCGACGGCCCCGTCCTCCGTCATCTCGACGACCTCCCCGCGTACAGAGACGAACCGGTAGGGGTCGTCAGGGTCGACGAGGCTCACGCCCACCTTCGGGTCTCGACTGACGTTCTTCTCCTTGCGCCTGCCACGTGCGGTGTTTATCAGGAGATGACCCGCCGCCTCGTCGTAGCCGACCCACACCGGCGTCACCTGCGGCGTCCCGTCCGGCATGGACGTTGCAAAGTGGGCGAACGTACGCTTCTCGAACAGGTCGTGGAACTCCTCGGGGATTGCCATGTAAGGGAATCTCCTGCCAACAGCAATACTGTTTCGGCGGAGAATCCGTCTCAGAACCCCGAATCGGCCGGGAGCGGCCCGAAAGGCCCCGATATCGGTTACGGCAACTTTTGTCGCTCAGCTGTGTATAAGGGTGCTACCCATTCATTGGAAAGTTGGTATTGTCATGTTGCCCCTATAGCGAAGGTTTACACGGAGGTTCGTGCCAGGCATGGTATGAGCACGCAGGCAGAGAAGCAGGCCGCGAGCGAGACACCCCTACAGAACCCCGAAGTCCGCGAGCGGCTGCGGGAACTCCCCCCCAGCGCGAAGCTCGTTGCGAAGGTGCTGGAGGACGACGCACCCCTCTCGCAGGGGCAACTCGCCGAGGAGTCGCTCCTCCCCGACCGCACCGTCCGCTACGCGCTGAACCGCCTCGAGGAGGCCGACCTCGTCGAGTCGCGCTACAGTTTCCGCGACGCCCGCAAACAGGTCTACTTCCTCTCCGAGTAACCGACGAGCGTTTTTCGTCTCCCCCCGCGAACGGCGAGCCATGGCTCTCGGTTCGTGGGACGACTTCGAACAGCCCGTCGAGACGGCCGCTCCCGAGGGGACGACCAACGGCTACGTCGTCGGGAGCGAGGACGCCCTCCTCGTGGACCCGGCCGACGAGGCGAGCGCGACGGACGCCCTCGACTCGACCCCGGGACCGGTCGCGCACGTCGCCGTCACCCACCACCACCCGGACCACGTCGGCGCGGTGGCGGCCGTCGCCCGCGAGACGGACGCGACGGTGTGGGCGCGCGCCGGCCGCGAGGTCGCCTTCGAACGCGCGACGGGCGTCGCCCCCGACCAGACGTTCCACGAGGGCACCCGCATCGAAACGGGCGGCGGGAGGGTGACCGTCCTCGATCTGCCCGGTCACGCCCCCGAACACGTCGGCTTCGCCTTCGAGTCCGCGGGTGGCGAGCACGTCGGCGCCGGTGACCTCGCCGTCGCCGAGGGGAGCGTCGTCGTCGGTGCCCCCGAGGGCGACGTGCGCTCGTATGTCTCCTCGCTCCGGCGCGTCCACGCCCGGAACCCCGCGCGCCTCCTGCCCGGCCACGGCCCGGTCATCGACGACCCGCGCGCGACGGCCCGGCGACTCATCGACCACCGGCGCGACCGGGAGCGGATGGTGCTCCGAGCGGTCGAGGGCGGCGCGGGGACCGTCGGTGAACTCACCGACGCCGCCTACGAGAAGGACGTCTCGGCCGTGCGCCGCCTCGCGGAGGCGACGGTCCGCGCGCACGTCGAGAAACTCGCCGTCGAGGGGCGGGTGGAAT
>CAYYSW010000093.1:0-4002 GCA_964474395.1 uncultured Halobacteriales archaeon | reverse complement strand
GAGGCGACGGTCCGCGCGCACGTCGAGAAACTCGCCGTCGAGGGGCGGGTGGAATGGGACGGGGAGCGTGCCCGCCGGCACGGATGAGAGCGTGCCCGCCGGCACGGGTGAGCGCGGTCGTCCGGTCGAGCCGACCCAACCCGCGAGCGCGCCGCTTTTGGGTCTCCTGTCCCTCCCTCACGTATGGAGTCACTGGAGGCCGAACTCGACCGGGCGCGGGAGCTGTCGGTCGCCGAACTCGCCGACGCCATCGAGTCCATCGGCTTCGAGTGTACGCGCTGTGGCGCGTGTTGCAAGGGCTACGAGGACGCAGACGGCGACCGCGAACCCCACACGGCGACGGTGTTCCCCGACGAGGTGCGGGAGCTGGAGGCGGAGACCGGCGAGGAGTGGAGGGACGTCGCCCGCCCCATGCCATACGGCCTCGTCGAGGGCGACGACGGCCCCGAGGGCGAGACCTTCGAGTGGGCACTCCAGACCGACGGCTGTGGCGACTGCACGTTCTACGCGGAGGACGAGTCCGGACAGGGGGCCTGTACGGTCCACGACTCGCGTCCGCTCATCTGTCGGACGTACCCCTTCAGCGTGGCGCTCGCGGGAACGAGCCAGCCGATGGGCGAGGCCGTCGGCGAGGAGGGACTCGTCCGCGCCCACGAGTGCGAGGGGCTCGGTCGGGACATCCCCCGCGAGGACGCCGAGGAACTCGCGGCGGCGCTGAAAGAACGCGCCGTCCGGGAGCTGGAGGAGGCCATCGGCGTCCGGGACAACTACGGGGCCGTCGAGCGCTCGCCGGGCGAGGTGGTCGTCCACGACTCCGAAGGGGCGAAGCGTCCCGACGGGACCTCGCGGTAACGCGTGGTAAGGCCTTTACTGCTCGGCATAGATTGCCCGTTCGGAGGCCTCTCAATGGAAATCTCAGAAAAGCTCCTGTGTCTGTTTAGCGCCGACGTGTCCGAGGACGGCGATCGCTACGTGGTCGAAGTCCCCCGCCGGGAGGTAGAGACCGGGTCCATCGACGCCGGGGAGACGTACCGAGTCGCGCTCATCGCCGCCGGAGCGACCGAGGAGGGAGTCGAGGCGGACGACCAGACGACGACGGCGCCGGACGAACCGCAACCGCCGGTCGAGATCGGCGAAATACGCTACGTGGAGATCGAGGACCTCGGCAAGCAGGGCGACGGCATCGCCCGCGTCGAACGGGGCTACGTCATCATCGTCCCCGGGACGGAGGTGGGCGAGCGCGTCAAGGTCGAGATAACCGAGGTCAAGTCGAACTTCGCGGTCGGCGAGACCATCGAGTAACCCCCTCGCGTTCCGGCGTCACGCCGCGTCCCGGCCCGACGTCGGTTGTCCTCGCGTACCACCCCGGAGGCGACGAGCGGCCGTGCCCCGGGCTGGAGCCACCCTCCGACGACCGAACCGCACGAGGGCGGCCTGTTAACCCACCGTACCAAACCCCCTATACCGTGACACACCGTTCCCCGAGGTATGAGCGCGACTGCCAGGGCGAGCACCCCCGACCTCACGGAGAAACAACAGCGCATCGCCGCGTTCCTCAGCGAGCGCGCTGGGACGAAGACCTACTTCAAGTCTCGACTCATCGGGGACGAACTCGACATGAGCGCGAAGGAGGTCGGCGCGAACATGCGGGCGGTCCGGGAGGCGACGCCCCTGACCATCGAGAAGTGGGGCTACTCCTCCGGGACGACGTGGAAGGTCACCGGCTAAACTCCCGCCAGGACCGCTCGGGCGCCCACCCCAGTAGCCGTTCCGCCTTCTCCGAACTCACCAGCGCCTCCGTCCCCCGGAGCTCGGAACGGCGGGTCGCGTCCGGGTAGCACTCCGCCGCCAGCGTCCCGCTCGGCGTCGTCGTGGTCGTGTCGTCCGCGGCGACGAAGAAACGCTCGTGTCCCTCGAATGACGCCTCGACCGCCGCCCGGACTGCGCGCGCCGCGTCGGCGGCGTGGACGTACGTGAACAGCGTGTTGCGCGCCGTGTGGAAGTGCCCCGCCTCCCGGATGCCGTCCAGCGAGCGGTCGCACCCGACGAACGTCTCCCGGAGCGCATCCTCCGTGGTCACCCACGGGAACCGGAGACTGCTCACCGTCCGCGGAGGGCCGTCGGCCCGGCCGAACCCGTCGGCGGTCACTTCGAGGACCTGCTTCCCGAGCCCGTAGGGGTTCGTCGGCGTCAGCGGGTGGGCCTCGTCGACCGGGAGCGAACGGACGTCCGCCGGGGCGTCCTCGAAGCCGGCGCCCAGCGCGCTCAGACTCGACGCGAGGACGACCGTCCCGACGCCGAGTGCCGTCGCCGCCTCCAGTACGTGGTAGGTGCTCATCGCGTTGCTCCGGAAGGTGACGTGCCCCGGCGACGTCTCCGGCGTCGGTATCATCCCGAGGTGGACGACGGCGTCGGGGACGGGCCGGGCGAGCGACCCGTACACCTCGCCCGCGTCGAGGAGGTCGGTCCGGCGGTACTCGTCGGCGACGGCCTCCCCGCGCGCGCCGCGGTTGAGGTTGACCGTCCGGTAGCCCGCGTCGTCCAGGTCGGCGAGGACCGCACGCCCGAGCGTCCCGTTCCCGCCGGTGACGGCGACAGTGGTCATGTCCCTATCCGCGGGCCGGAGGGCCTTAAGGGTCGTAGCGGACGAGCGACGCCGCGTCGTCCGCGAGCGCCACCGAGTCGGCGTCGAAGGAGTCGGCGTAGCGCACGACGAGCGTCAGGAGGCGTTCGGGCTCGACGAGGGTGTAGCCGTCGGCCCGCGAGAGCAATCCGGCTTCCTCCAGTTCCTTGGCGTACTTGCTGACCGTCGGGCGGGAGACGCCCACCCGGTCGGCGAGGTCGCTCGCCGTCGTGTCGGGGTCACGGAGGAGCGCGACCAGCATCCCGCGGGGCGTCTCCCGGCGGAGGTAGCCGAGCGCACGCAGCTCCCCCGGCGAGAAGCGCCCCGGGAGGACGAACCGGCGGTACTCCCCGTCCCGGAAGCTCTCGACGGCGCCGGCCTCGACCAGCCGCCGGAGGTGATGCTGGGCCTCGCCGGTGCCGAGCGAGAGGTCGTCGCGGACCTTCGAGAAGTGCGCGCCGGGCGTCGTCGAGAGGTAGCCGACGATGGCGTCCCGCGCGTCGCTCTGCCCGGACTCCTCGCGGCCGCTCTCCGCGAGGCGCGCGAGCGGGCCGGCGGCACCCAGCGCGGCGAAGCGCCGGAGGGTCGCTCGCTTCTCCGAGTCGACCGTATCGTTCGGCTCGCCCATCTCTGTCGAGCCTTAGGAAAGCCACAGTAAAACCGCTTCGCCCGAATCGGGCCTCGATTCGACCCGACTTACTCCGATTCGGGTTCCGGTTCGCGTTCGCGTTCCGGTTCGTCGTCGGTCGCCTCCTCGTCCGGGCCGGTGCCGTCGCGGTCGGCGCCGTTCGTGCTCGCATCGGCCTCCGCGTCCGTCTCCGCGCTCTCGTTCCGGCCGGCCTCGGTGTCGGGGGTGTCCATCCCCGACCCGCCCATCTCGGCGTCCATCTCCTCGATGACCTCATCGGGGTCCTTGATGTCGTTCGGGTCGGAGCCCGACTTGATGGCCTGTGCCTCCTGTTCCATCGCCTCGACGTCCATCTCGGCGGCCTGGTCGATCTGGCCGAGTATCTCCTCGATGTCGTCGAGGCCGAGCATCTCGCGGGTCTCCTCGTCGAAGTCGAGGCTATCGAGGGAGATGCTCTCGCTCTGGACGTCGCTGCCCGAGAGATGCTTGCCGTAGCGACCCACCAGCGAGGTGAGTTCCTGGGGCAGGACGAACGTCGTGGACTCGCTCTGCCCGATGTCGGCGAGGGTCTCCATGCCCTTCTCGATGATGGCGCGTTCGCCCATCGATTCCGCACTCTTCGCGCGCAGGACCGTCGAGATGGCGTCACCCTGCGCTTCGAGGATCTGACTCTGCTTTTCACGCTGTGCGCGGTTGATGTTCGACTGGTTCTCAGCCTCGGCGGTCTCGACGGCGCTGCGGCGTTCACCCT
>CAYYSW010000092.1:0-9240 GCA_964474395.1 uncultured Halobacteriales archaeon | reverse complement strand
CGACCACCGGGAGCGCGAACGCGAGGCGGGGAACTACGAGCGGGCCGACGACCTGCGCGACCGGCTGGAGGCGCTCGGCGTCGAGGTCGAGGACACGGACGACGGTCCGACCTACCGCCTGCCGTAGCGTGGCGTCCGCTCCCCGTCCGTTCACCCCCGCCCGTCCGCCCCATCGCTCGACCCGCCGGGGGAGGCGTACCTTTTCGTCGGTGCGCTCGCAGGCGGGGGTATGAATCGCGTCCGCACAGTCGGCCTGCTTCTCACCGCGCTCTCCGTCGTCGGGTACGTCATCGGCGTCGAGGCGCCGTATCCCGGTCGGGCGGTCTCGATGACGGGGCTGATGGTCGGCATCGCGCTCGTCGCCATGTCCGGGTCCGGGTCCGGGTCGGGGTCCGCCGAGGGGTCGGAATGATAGAGGCCCTCGTCTACGACGAGGGGGGCGTCAGCGCGCGGTTCGCCGGCCGCGGGGCGGACCTGGCGACGGCCCGGGACGCCGACGGGACGACGTGGGTCCGCGCGACGGAGGCGAGCGCCGACGAACTGGACACGGTGGCGGAGGCGCTCGGCATCCACCCGCTGGCCGTCGAGGACGTCCGGAACAACGTCCGCCCGAAGACCGAGGAGTACGCCGCATACACGTTCGTGCTCGTCAAGGAGGCCGAACTCGCCCGCGGCGACCAGCCCTTCGACGAGGAGGTACGCGACGAACCCGTCGGCGTCTTCCTCGGCGACGGCTGGGTGTGTACGCTCTCGACGGAAGCCGTCGACGCCGTCGACCGGGTGTGGACGGCCGTCGACCGCGGCGACAGTCGGGTGCTCACCCGCGGCCCCGACTTCACCGCGTACCGCGTCATCGACCGTCTCGTCGACGGCTACTTCGACCTGCTCGACCACGTCGAGTCGGCCATCGAAACCATCGAGGACGAGGTGCTGGTCTCGACGGACATCGAGACGCTCGAGCGCATCAACGGCGTCCGCAGGGACCTGCTCGCCTTCCGCAAGACGGCGTGGCCCACCCGCGAGGCCGTCGGCGTCCTCGCGCGCGGCGACCCCGACCAGGTCCGCCGGGAGACCGAGAAGTACTACCGCGACGTCTACGACCACCTCGTGCAGGTGGTCGACCTCACCGAGACCTACCGCGACCTCGTCCGGGGCGCCCGCGACATCTACCTCAACACCGTCTCCCAGTCGACCAACGAGGTGATGAAGACGCTCACCGTCGTCGCCACGCTCTTCCTCCCGCTGACGTTCATCGCGGGGGTCTTCGGCATGAACTTCGCCGACGGAGCCTACGCCATGCCGGAACTCGCCTGGCCGTACGCCTACCCCGCGGCGATGGTGGGGATGGCCCTCGTTGCGGGCATCATGCTCGCGTACTTCCGGCGGGCGGAGTACATCTGACCGTGGACGGCACCGACTCCCCGCGTCCGCTGTCGGCCGCTCGTGCAGGCTGGTCCCTCTTATCCCGTGCCGGCGTAGCGGTGACATCACCGTGACGCCCTGCGAGTACCCGCCGCCAGTCGAGGAGGGCGACCGCGTCGCCGTCCTCTCCCCGTCGCACGCCGCCCCCGCCGCCTTCGACCGCGGCCTCGACCGCCTGCGCTCGCTCGGCGTCGAGCCCGTGGTCTTCCCGACGGCGCGCCGGGAGACGGAGTGGCTCCGCGACCACCCCGAGGAGCGGGCCGACGACCTCGAACGGGCGTTCGCCGACCCCGCCGTCGACGGCGTCGTCGCCACGATGGGCGGGAACGTCGCCGTGCAGGTGCTCTCGCACGTCGACACGGACGTGCTCCGGGCGAACCACAAGCGCTTCCTCGGGGGCAGCGACAACACGCACCTCCACGCCCTGCTCACGCGCTGCGGGCAGGTCTCGCACTACGGCGGCCAGCTGTTCCCAGACCTCGTCGCCGACGACGAGATGCACCCCTACACCCGCCGGCACGTCGAACGGGCGCTCCGGGCGACGCCCCACGGCCCGGTGGAACCCGCCGAGGAGTGGACCGACGAGTACGCCGACTTCGAGGCGGGGACCGTCAGGTCGTGGTACCCCGCCGACGGCTGGACGTGGCACGTCGGTGGTCGCGGCGGCTCGGACTCGGACTCGAACCCGGAGCCGGAGCCGGTCCGCGGCCCCCTCGTCGGCGGCTGCCTGTCGATGCTACGGATGCAACTCGCCCTCGGGGACCCCGACGCCGCCGTCGCCGACCCCGAGGGCTGTGTCCTCGTCGTCGAGACGTCCGGCGAGACGCCGCCGGCGGCCGCCGTCGAGCGCTTCTTTACCGTCCTCGGCGAGCGCGGCGCCCTCGACGCCGCGGCCGCCCTCCTCGTCGGGCGCCCCGAGACGCCGACCCGCGACCCCGCCGAACGCGAGCGGTACCGGACGGCCCAGCGTCGGGCGATAGCGCGCACCGTCGACGCCTACGCGCCGGACCTGCCGGTCGTCTTCGACCTCGACGTCGGCCACACCGCGCCGGTGTTGCCACTCCCGCTCGGCGCCCCCGCCGTGGTGGACCCCGGCGAGCGGACCGTCCGCTTTCCCGCCCCCTGACGCTCAGACCGGGAGCGCCAGCGGCCCCATGAGCACGCCCATCAGGTGCGCGCGCTTCACCCCGAAGCGGACCGGTATCCGGCCGACGACGGCCGCCGCACCGAGGACGCCGACGCCGACGGCCCCGGCGAACAGGTACGAGAGAACACAGAGCATCGCCAGCACCGCAAGCGAGAGGCGCGTGTAGTCGGCCCGCCCGACGACCCGCAGGTAGGCGTCCCCGACGGTCACGACGAGGGCGAACCCGGCGACGGCGGCGAGTCCCGTGGCGCCGAGCAGGAGGACGAGCGTCCCGTCGTCCGTTGGCACCCCCGCGTCGGCGAGGGCGACGAGGACGCCCGTCCGGGGACTGCCGAGCGCGACGAGGGCGAACAGCGCGAAGATCGTATTGGCCGTGTTGACCCCGCTGGTCGCCACGACGAACCCACGGGCGCCGTAGCGTCCGGGCACCGCCACGAGCGCCAGCGTCGCCGCGACTGCGCTGGAGACACCCGGCAGGTAGCCGACCACCGCCCCCGAGAGCGTGCCGACGCCGCCCAGTCCCGCGATGGCCCCCCGCGGGAGTGAGACGACCGACTCGACCTGCGGCGGGACGCCCGCCCCGTCGAGCGCGTCGACGAGCACCGGCACCCCGAACAGCCCGGCGAACAACGGCGTGAGGACGCTCCCCGCGAGCGGGCCACCGACCGGCAGATCGAGCGTCAGGATTCCGAGGGCGGCGCTGGCGGCGAACGCGCACGCCCCGCCGAGGCGGGCCGGCCAGTCGCGTTCGGTCATGACCAGCGCGAGCGCCGTCGCTCCGAGGACGAGCGGCAGGTTCGCGCGGACGTGGGGGTAGACGGCCGTCACCGCCCGCGTGATGGGTATCGCCAGCGGGACGGCGAGGACGACGGCGACGCCGCTCCCCAGCGCCGAGAGCCTGAGCGCCTCTCCGCCCCGCCCTTCGAGCACGAGGCGGTGGCCCGGCAGCGCGCCGGCGGCCATCGCCGGGTCGGGGACGCCGAGCGCGAGCGCGGGCACCACGTCGAGGAAGGTGTGGACGACGCCCGCGGCGAGCATCGCACACCCGACCAGCGCGGGCGGGCCGGGGGCGTGTGGCGCCGCCGCCGCCAGCAGGAGCGCCATGTTGTTCGCGTGGAGGCCGGGGACGAGACCGCTCGCGGTCCCGAGCGCACAGCCGGCGAGCGTGAACGCGACCACCGAGAGAGCGAACTCCGGCGCGACCGCGAGGCGGGGGACCATCGACATCGAGGCGGAGTGGTCCCGGTCCCGTACTTGAACGTTCGTCCCGCCGGTCGGCCGTCGAGTGCCGCCGCTGGCCGCGCGAAAACATGAGAAGGTTCGAACCGCCCGGAACTGCGGCGCGTGCCGCGGGGTCCCGGTTTACCCGAAGAGCTCGCCGAGGCCTTCGCCGGAGGAGTCGTCCTCCTCTTCCTCGTCGTCGTCGGCTTCCTCGTCGGCTTCCTCGGCCTCGGCGGCGCGCTCGTCGGCGCCCTCGTCGGCCTCGCCGCCCGCGGCGGCGGCACCGCCCGAGCCGCCCGCCCCGCCGGCGGGGACCGCGGCGGCCTGCTCGACGGCCTCCTCGATGTCGACGTCCTCGAGGGCGGCGACGAGCGCCTTGACCCGGGACTCCTCGACATCGACGCCGGCGGCCTCGAGGACGCCGGTCAGGTTGTCTTCGTTGATCTCTTCGTCGGTCTCGTTCAGGATGAGTGCTGCGTAGATGTACTCCATTGTCTGAATTCCTCGTTGTTATCCGAACATCGTGCCGAGCGCGTCGCCACCGTCCTCGTCGTCGTCATCGTCGTCGGTGTCGTCGGCCTCGGCTTCCTGGTCGCCTGCCTGTTCCTCCTCGCTCCCGTCGTCGGCCTCGGCGCTCTCCTCGCCACCCGTATCGGGTTCGGCGAGGTCAGCACCGCGCAGTTCCTCGGGGAGCGCCTCCTCGTCGTCGATGAGGGCGGCGAGCGCGCGCATCTGCGCGTCGGCCTTCGCGACGAGGTCGTCCGCGATGTCGGGGCTCTCGATGGCCGCGAAGAGACCCAGCGAGCGGGCCTGGTTGCTCGCCTTGGCGAGCAGGAGGTCCGCCGTACGGGCCGTCGGGTAGACGGCGTTGACCGAGAGGTTGCGCCCCGCGGCGACCGCGCTCTCGATGTCGGCGCGGTACTCCTCGACGTCGATGGCGAGTTCCTCGGGTTCGAAGAACACGCCGTCGGAGTAGACGCCGCGCAGGTCGAGTCCCACTTCCTTGGGCTCGATGCCGAGTTCGCTCAGGACGTTCGCCAGCTGCTGGTCGACCTCCTCGCCGGCCTCGAGGACCGTCGAGTCGGAGAGCACCTGGATGGAGCCGTCCTGGATGCGGGCGTCGGCACCCACCTGCTGGAGCTCACCCACGAAGGGACCCGGGTCGATGCCCGTGTCGCCTTCGGGGATGACGATGTCGTTCGGGGCGACCTCGCCGGCGTTGATGGGGGCGGGGGTCTTCGACTCCTCGAGCTGCTTGTACAGCCCGAAGGGGTTGTCGTTGGTCCCGATGAGACCGACCTGCCCTTCGACGTGCTCGACGAGCTGTTCGAGGCCGTCGTTGACCTCCTCCAGTGCGCGGATCAGCAGCGTGTTGCGCGAGACGCGCAACTGCGCCGTGCCGTGCAGGTCCTTACGCATGGCCTGGAGCTGTCGGCTGGGGATGCCCGCGAGGTTGACGACGCCGACGCTCTCGTAGCCCGAGAGCGTCTCGACGAGCGTGTCGACCTCCTCCTGTTTCCACTGGGGGATGGTCTCGGTCTTGCGTTCGCTCTCTGCGGACATTTACGCTACCTCCACTGCGGGGCCCATGGTCGTCTTCACGAAGATCCGATCGATGTTGAGCGGCCCCTTCTCGAGGTCGGCCTCCAGTCGGCGGATGATGACGTCGATGTTGCCGGCGATCTCCTCGGCCGACATGTCCTCCGCGCCGACGCGCGTGTGGAACGTCCGGCGGTCCCGGCTGCGAAGCTGGACCGTGTTCTTCATCCGGTTGACGGTCTCGACGACGTCGTCGTCCGGCTGGAGCGGGGTCGGCATCTTCCCGCGGGGACCGAGGACGGTCCCGAGGAATCGGCCGATGTCCTGCATCATGCTCGCCTCGGCGATGAAGAAGTCGGTGTCGTCCGCGAGGTCCTTCGCGGCGTCGGTGTCATCACCGAGGTCTTCGAGGTCGTCGCTACCGAGTACCTGGTCGGCGACGTCCTCTGCTCGCAGAGCGGTTTCGCCCTCCGCGAACACGACGATACTTGTGTCTTGACCCGTCCCGTTCGGGAGCACGATGCCCTCGTCGACACGGTTAGACGGGTTGTTTAGGTCTAGGTCGCGCAGATTGATAGCGAGGTCGACCGTCTCGCGGAAGTTCCGCGGCGGTGCCTCCTCCAACGCGCGAGAGACTGCGTCCTCTATTGCCTGATCTGCCATTGTTCACCTCCGTAGTACGCCACATGGCTGCTACGGCGTGAAACAGGCGTGAAACCTGTCTCGGTTCATTGTGCTGCCGTCGCGGACTTAAATACGTCGAACTAGCCCCGCTCGCGCGGGCGAGCGCTCGGGGCGCGAACGGTGCGAAGAAGTGGGTGCAGACGCCGCGACGGACGGACGACTCACACCCGACGGCAGTCGCTCGGGGGCGTGGAGAACTGGAGAGAAACGGTCGGGTTACGCGGCGGCCGTCTTCTCGCCGAGGACGTCCTCGAACTCGCCGTCCTCGACGCGCTGTTTGAACGTGCGCGCGTCCTCGCCCTCGATGGTCACGCCAAGCGAGACGCACGTGCCGGCCACCTCGAGGGCGGCCCCGCGCGTGTCGTAGGCGAGCAGGTCGGGCAGCTTCTGGTCCGCGATCTTCTTCACCTGGTCGATGGACATATCGGCGACGAACTCCGACTGCGGGCGCCCGCTGCCGGTCTCGAAGCCGAGTTCGTCCTTGATCAATGCGGCCGTCGGCGGCACACCGACGTCGATTTCGAAGCTCCCGTCGTCCTCGTAGGTGACTGTGACGGGGACCTCGGTGCCGTCGAACGCGGCCGTCTGCTCGTTTATCTCGCTGACGACAGCCTGCACGTCCACCGGCGTCGGGCCGAGCTCCGGACCGAGCGGCGGTCCGGGGTTGGCCTCGCCACCGGGGACGAGCACTTCGATGGTACCTCCCATATCCGCCACGTTCCGTCCTTGCGGGTTTAAGGGTTGCCGTCTACGTGCAGGGAGAGAGGGAGTGACACGGGTGCCGGGGGCGACGAACCGACGGGACGGACAGACGCTACGGAACGGCGATTCCCTGCCGAGTCAGCCACTCGCTGGCCTGTTTTATCTCGGCTGGGCTGCCGATGATGCGCGTGGTGTCGGCCCGCTCGACGAACGAGAGGACGAACTCCCGTTCCAGCTCCGGTTTGAGTCCGTCGAGGCTTCCCCGGGGGAGGACGATCTGTGTGCTGTCGCGGAACCGCCCGGCATCGCTCATCGTTTGTTCGTCTACAGGGGTCTCGTATTAATATGTTGAATTCTCATCTTCACCGGACAGCGACCCGGATTCCGGCCCGCTCAGAGGTTGACGAGGAGGAGGCCGACGACGGCGACGATGGCAACCGCGCCCCCGACAACGGCCAGGCCGGTCTCGAAGACGAAACTGAGGGCGGTGTGCAACAGCGCGACGAAAGCCAGGCCGACGAGCAGGAGGTTGTACCCGAGCCGCCGTTTGTCCATGCAGCGAGTTGGGGAGCCCCGACTAAAGGGGTGGCCGTCCCGGCGAGGTGAACCGGGAGAGGAGCCACCCGGGGAGTGGAGCGAGCCGCCGGAAGGACACGCTTTTGCCCGACGGTGGCGGACCGGGACGTAATGGGACTTGAGGAGGAGATCGAGGCCATCGAGGAGGAGATTGCCAACACTCCCTACAACAAGTCCACCGAGGCTCACATCGGCCGGCTGAAGTCGAAGCTCGCCCAGAAGAAGGAGAAACTGGAGAACCAGTCGTCGGCCGGCGGTGGACAGGGCTACGCCGTCGAGAAGACCGGCGACGCCACCGTCGCCCTCGTCGGCTTCCCCTCCGTCGGGAAGTCCACCCTGCTGAACGCACTCACGAACGCCGAGAGCGAGGTCGGCGAGTACGAGTTCACCACGCTGAACGTCAACCCCGGGATGCTCCAGTACAACGGGGCGAACATCCAGTTGCTCGACGTCCCCGGGCTCATCGAGGGCGCCGCGGGCGGGCGCGGCGGCGGCCGGGAGGTGCTCTCCGTGGTGCGCACCGCCGACCTCGTCCTGTTCGTCCTCTCGGTGTTCGACATCGACCACTACGACAAACTCCGCCAGGAGCTGTACTACAACAAGATACGGCTGGACACCTCCCCCGCCAGCGTCAGCGTCTCGAAGAAACACAAGGGTGGCATCAAGCTCACCACCAGCGGCGACGTGGGCCTCGACGAAGACACCATCAAGGGCGTCCTCCGGGAGTACGACTACATCAACGCGGACGTCACCGTCCGCGAGCAACTCGACATCGACCGTCTCGTCGACGCGCTGATGGACAACCGCGTCTACCTCCCCTCCATCGTCGCGGTGAACAAAGCCGACCTCATCGACCAGGACTACCTGGAGACCGTCAACGAGCAGTTGCGTGAACGGGACATCGACCCCGAGCAGGCCGTCTTCATCAGCGCCGAGGAGGGCAAGGGTCTGGAGAGCCTCAAGGAGTCCATCTGGGAGGCGCTCGGCCTCATCCGGGTCTACATGGACAAGCCGGGGCGCGGCGTGGACTACGAGGAACCGCTGATTCTCCGGCAGGGCGATACCGTGGGCGACGCCTGCCGGACGCTCGGCGGCGAGTTCGAGGAGCGCTTTCGCTTTGCCCGGGTGTCCGGGCCCAGTGCGAAGCACGACGAACAGCAGGTCGGGATGGACCACGAACTCGCCGACGAGGACGTCCTCCGGTTGACCGTCACCCGATGAGTGCCGGGACGGGCGGGACGCTCGCCCGCTCGCCGAGCTACGACCCGCGGGCGGCCCGTCGCCTGCTCCTCGTTCTCGCGCTGGCGTTCGTCCCGTGGACGGTCATCCTCGGCCCGGACCTGACGTTCGTCTTCCCGTTCGGCCTCGTCAACGACAACCCGTGGTTCCTCGTCCGTATCGACGACTACCTCCGCCTGTCGGGGTACGGCCGGTTCGCCTACATCGACGCGTGGGTCATCGGGGCCGTCCTGTACGCCGTCGCCCTCTTGAGCGCCCTTCTCGGCGTCCTCGGCGTCGAGGACCGACGGCTGACGGCGGGCCTGCTCGTGTTCGCTGGGGTGAGCCAGTTCCCGCTGGCTCTCGGGTTCTCGCGGCGACTCGACTACGTCGCCCTCCCCGTCGGGAGCGTGCTCCTGCTGGCGGCGGCGTGGTGGCTCTACTGGCCGGCGGTGCGCGCATGGGTGGGCACGCGCGTCGAGTAAGGACAAGGGAGCAACCGCCCTACCACGCCGACGGCCGGTCCGTCGCGCCCCCGACTTCCGGTCGGTCGGGCGGGTCCCGCCACCCTTATCGCCCATCCACGAGTGTGGGCGAACGTATGCACGCGATTCTCGACCACGTCATGATGCGCGTGGAAGACCTCGACGCTAGCATCGACTGGTACACCTCGCATCTCGACTACGAGGAGAAGGGCCGCTGGGAGGCCGACACGTTCACCAACGTCTTCC
>CAYYSW010000091.1:0-9294 GCA_964474395.1 uncultured Halobacteriales archaeon | reverse complement strand
GTACCTCGTCCACCGCCGCGAGGAGTTCCGCGCAGAGGACTACTGGATCGACCGCGTCCAGGAGAAGGTCGAGGCGGGCGACATCGAACTCATGACGAACACGGAGCTGCTCGAAATCCACGGCTCGGCCGAGGCGGGCGTCGACCACGTCCGCCTCGCGCGCAACCCGACGGGCCACCCCAGCGAGAAACTCGACGACCCCGCCACCGAGCAGTTCGACTTCGACGTGGGCGCCGTCTTCCTCGCCATCGGCCACACGCCCAACACGGGCTACCTCGCGGAGACGGGCGTGGAACTCGACGACGAGGGGTACATCGTCACGCACGGCGGGCGCGGGGGCAACCAGACCGCGACCGCCGTCCCCGGCCTCTTCGGCGCGGGCGACGTCGTGGACTTCCACTACCAGCAGGCGGCCACCGCCGGCGGGATGGGCGTGATGGCCGCCCTCGACGCCGACGACTACCTCGAGGACCTCGAACGCGACCGCAGGCAGGCGGCGGCCGCCGAGTCCGACGACTGAGCGGACGAGCTACCGACCCTCGCGAGCGTGCCCGCCGCGGTCCGAACACCACAGGGATAAGGCCCCTCGCGGCGAAGCCGACGCATGACGACAGAAGGCAACACGATAGAGGTACACATCGAGGGGCCCGACGGCGAGGACACGGTCACGCTCCCCGCCGACCTACTGGAGATGCTCTCGGAGGGCGGCGAGAACAGCGCGACGGTCGTCGGCGACCTCGCGCTCATGTCCTGCGCCCAGCGCATCCACGCGACGGTCCACCACGCCGAGGGCGAGGTCGACGACGAACTGCAGGCCGTCGAGGACACGACGCTCGACCTCTTCGAGGAGCGCTTCGGGATGTCGTTCGGCGAGGCGACCGGCCACCAGCACTGACCTGACCTGAACGCGACCGCTTTCTTCCGGCCCCGCTCGACGGCCAGCGGCGCGAATCGGCAGGCCGAAGTCGCCGCCCCGGTCACGTGGCCGACACGCATGGAACTCCGCCCGCTGCCCCCCGAGGAGGAGCCGGTCCGCCGGTACGTCGAGGACCTGTGGCTGCCCTACCACCGCGAACTCGAAGCGACGGTCGAGCGCCACGCCCTCGCGGGGGGCGTCGACCTCGTCGCCGAGGAGACGGCGTTCCGCCTCGGTCGACTGGAGGAGGAGGGCTACCGGGCGTGGGTCGCCGTCGACGGTGAGGGCGGGCTCGCCGACGAGCACGCCACCCTCGCGGGGTTCGTGACGACCGAACCGGACCGCTCGCCGTCGGTCTTCGACCGGCCGGACCGGCTGATGGTCGGCGACATCTACGTGAACGAACCGTACCGGGGGACGGGCCTCGCCCGCGAGCTGATGGGCCGGGCCGCCGAGCGCGCCCGGGAAGCGGACTGTACGGAGCTGACTCTCGACGTCGACGTGGACAACGGCCGGGCCGTCGCCTTCTACGAGCGACTGGGGTTCGAACCCCTCCGTCGCCGGCTGACCTGTCCCGTCGAGGGGCTCTGAGAGCCGGTCAGTCGCTCCGGGTCGCGGTCCCCCGTCGTCCGCTCCGCACCGTCCGGGCCAGTCGGACGAGGACGCCGAGCGTTGCGACCCCCACGGCGGCGGCGAACGCCAGCACGAAGTAGTCGAGCGGGCCGTCGGCGCCCGCGACCGTCCCGCGCAACTGCGCGAGGACCACGGTGGTCACGACGGCGAAGACCAGCCCGCCCGCCGCGTTGAGCAGCGGGCCGTTCGTCTCGGGGACGACCCTCGGGTCGTTCAGGAGGTAGAGGACGACGGCGAGTGCGAACACCGTCCCGACGAGGCCGAGCGCGAGGACGAACACCAGCTGACCGAAGAAGGCCCCGCCGACGAACACGCCCGCCGCCGAGAGCAGGGCCGTGACTGCCACGAGCGCCCGGTATCGTGTGTCGTCCACGTCGGTCCCCCAGCCGAGCTTGTCGGCGAGCAGCGAGGGCGGGACCACGGTGTTGCCGCCGAGGGTGGAGACGGCCGCGCCGAGTAGGCCGAACAGGAACAGCCGCTCCGCGAGAGGGCCCGCGACGGGTTCGAGGGCGTGTGCGGCGCCGACCCGACCGATGGCCGGGTCCGAGAGCACGCTCGCGGCGACGAGGAAGATGGCGACGCTGTAGAGGCCGAAGGCGACGCCCATCGACCCCACCACGTCCGCGGTGGCGACGTCGTGGTCCGCGCGAGTCCACCCCCGGGCGCGCATCGCGTAGGAGTGCATCGTGATGAGCGTGACGTGGACGGCGCCGCCGAGGACGCCCGCGACGACCAGCGCGCTCCCGCCGGGCAGCGAGGGGACGAGGCCGCTGGCGGCCGCCCCTGCGTCGATGGGGACGACGAACAGCGAGGCGACGAACACGAGGACGACGCCGCCGACCACGAGCTTCGCGCCGAGTTCGGCGGCGCGGAACCCGCCGCCCGCGAGGCCGACGGCGAGGAGGGCGGCCCAGCCGAGCCCCGCCGGCACCACCCCGACGCCGGTCAGGTCCGCCGTGACCTGCGCGAGGCCCTTCATGATGACGAGCTGGGCGATACCGGCGACGAGCACCACGTCGAGGACGAGCAGCCACGCCCACGCGTCGCCGAGGTGGTCCTCGACGACGCCGACGATGCCGCGTTCGGTGAGGAGCCCGAGGCGCGCCGCGAGGTACTGGGCGAGCGTGCCGAACAGCGCCGAGAGGACGACCACCCACAGCAGCGCGTAGCCGTAGCCCGCGCCCGCGGTGAGGAGGCTCGCCATCGTCGCCGGGCCCGCCGCGATGGCCCCCGCGAGCCACGAGGGACCCATCGCGTCGAAGCCGCGCCGTACCCTGCCGAGTGCGTTCATGCCACAGGCTCGCCGCCCGGGGCGATAAATCGAGTGGTATTACCCGGTGTTCCCGGCGGCCGACCAGTGGAGGACGACCCCGTCGTCGAGTCGTTCGACGCCGGTCAGGTCGAATCGGGGGAACCGCTCGGGGTCCACGAATCCCTCGCCGTCGGCCAGCGTGGGGGCATCGCGCCCGCCGATGACGAGGGGGCCGACGAACGCCGAGAGGTCGTCGACGAGGCCGGCCTCGAACAGCGAGAAGACGAGTTCGCCGCCGCCCTCGACCATGAGATCGGAGACGCCGTCGCGTTCGAGTTCCCCGAGGACGGCGGGCAGGTCCACGCGCTCGGTACCGGCGACGACGAGACGGGCGCCCGCCTCGCCGAGGGCCGCCCGGCGCTCCTCGGGGGCCGCCTCGCTCACGAGCACGTAGGTGGGTGCCTCGCCGTCGAGAACCGCGGCGTCGGTCGGGGTGCGCGCCCGCGAGTCCGCGACGACGCGGGCGGGGACGCCGGACTTGCCCACCTGCTCGCGGTGGTCGGCGTCGAACCGGACGAGCGAGGGGTCGTCGGCGAGGACGGTCCCCACCCCGACCATGACCGCGTCGCTCTCGGCCCGGAGGCGGTCCACGCGGGCGAAGTCCTCGTCGCCGGAGATGCGAACCTGCTCGCGGTCCCGGTGTGAGAGCTTCCCGTCGGCGCTGACCGCGACGTTGACGTGGACGTGCATGGTCCGGGTACCGCGACCGGGAGAAAACGGCTTTCGGTGGCGAACCGCTTGACGTTCCAGCGACACGACGTGTCCGGCCCGGATAGCTACCCGATTCCCATCATCATCTATCCTGCTACGTGCTACCACTGCCCTCGGTAGGTGTCGTAACTATGGCTACAGAATAGTCACTCGCGGGCGACTACGTGGAGGCGTGCAACTGCGAGGTGGCCTGCCAGTGTGTCTGGCTCGAACCGCCCGACGACGACGTCTGTACCGCGTCGCTGGGGTGGTACGTCAGGGAGGGGACCTTCGGCGACGTCGACCTCGGTGGCGATGCTCATCCGGGCAAGGGAGGGTGTCTTCTTCGGCCCGGACACCGGGTGGGACGTCGTCCTGCTGGTGGACGAACGGGCGAGCGACGAACAGCGGTCCGCGCTCGCGGACATCTACTTCGGACGGGCCGACGGAGTCTGGGGGCGTGGCGTGGCGGATGGGCTCCGAACACTCGAAGTACTGTCTGGGCTGTTGCTGGGCGCTGTTCGCCTTCATGGTCGTGGTGGGGACGACGAACCTCGCGTGGATGGCGCCCGTCACCGTGGTCCTCTCGCTCGAACGCACCGTGAGCCAGGGCGACACGCTGGCGAAGGGCGTCGGCGTCGTCGCGGGCGTCGCGGGTGTCGCTCTCCTCGCCGCGACGCTGTCGGGTGCGTTTCTGATTCCAGTCGACCACCGGCGCGAACGATTTTTACGGAGAACGGACGAACCCCCAACCGATGGACATCGAAGACGCAGTCGAGGATCTCGCCTCCGACCTCGACGCAGACAAAGAGGAGGTCCGCGACGACCTGCAGAAACTGGTCGAGTACGACGTCCCGCTGGAGGAGGCGGTCCAGAGCCTCCGGCGCAAGTACGGCGGCGGTGGCGGCGGCGGGGCCGCACCCACCACGAAGGACGTCGCCGACATCACCACCGAGGACGCGAGCGTGACCGTCACCGGGCGTGTCCTCACCGTCGGCACCCGGACCATCCGCTATCAGGGCGACGACTTCACCATCTACGAGGGTGAACTCGCCGACGAGACGGGCCGCATCGACTACACCGCGTGGAACGACTTCGGCCTCGAACCCGGCGACACCGTCACCGCGGGCAACGCCGGCGTCCGCGAGTGGGAGGGTCGCCCCGAACTCAACCTCGGGGACTCCACCAGCGTCTCGAAGAGCGAGGACCCGCTGCACGTCCCCTACGAGGTGGGCGGGGAGCGCGCGCTGGCGGACCTCGAACCGGGCGACCGCGGGCGCACCCTCGAAGTGCGCGTCGTGGAGGTCGAGGAGCGGACCATCGACGGACGCGACGGGGAGACGGATATCCTCTCGGGCGTGCTCGCCGACGAGACCGCCCGCCTGCCCTTCACCGACTGGAACCCCCGCCCCGAAATCGAGGAGGGGGCCTCCCTCCGCCTGGAGGACGTCTACATCCGCGAGTTCCGGGGGGTGCCCTCGGTGAACCTCTCGGAGTTCACCGTCGCGACGTCCCTCGACGACGAGGTGGAGGTCAGCGACTCCGCCCGCCGGATGGGTATCGGCGAGGCGGTCGCCGGCGGCGGGGCCTTCGACGTGGAACTCGTCGGGAGTCTCCTCGACGTGCGCGACGGCTCCGGCCTCATCCAGCGGTGTCCCGAGTGCAACCGCGTCATCCAGAACGGCCAGTGTCGCTCCCACGGCGAGGTCGACGGCGAGGACGACCTGCGCGTGAAGGCCATCCTCGACGACGGCACCGGCACCGTCACGGTCGTCCTCGACCGCGACCTGACCGAACGGGTCTACGGCGGCACGCTGGAGGACGCCCTCGACCACGCGCGCGACGAGATGGACAAGGAGGTCGTCGCCGACACCATCGCCGAGAAGGTGGTGGGCGACGAGTACCGCGTTCGCGGGTCGCTCTCGGTCGACGAGTACGGCGCGAACCTCGACGCGACGGAGTTCGAGCGCGTCACCGAGGACCCGACGGAGCGTGCGAACGCGCTGCTCGCGGAGGTGTCCCGATGAGTGCGCCGGGCAACCGCGAGGTCGCCCACCGCCTCTTCGCGGCGGAGTTCGACGACGCGGAGTACTCCTACTCCGAGAGCGACGAGGAGCGCGCGCCGAACTACGTCGTCTCGCCGACGGGCGCGCGGGTCAACCGCCTGTTCACGGTGGGCGTCCTCACCGAGGTCTCGCAGGCCGGCGACAGCATCCTCCGGGCGCGCGTCGTCGACCCGACGGGCGCGTTCGTCGTCTACGCGGGCCAGTACCAGCCCGAGGCGATGGCGTTCCTCGACCGCACCACACCCCCGGCGTTCGTCGCCGTGACGGGCAAGGCGCGGACGTTCCAGCCCGACGACTCCGACGTGGTCTACACGAGCGTCCGCCCCGAGAGCATCAGCGCGGTGGACGCCGACACGCGCGACCGCTGGACCGTCACCACCGCCGAGCGCACCCTCGAACGCGTCGGGACGTTCGCCGCCGCCCTCGAGACGGGCCTGACCGGCGATTCGCTCCGCGAGGCGCTCGTCCGGTCGGGCGTCGACGAGAGCCTCGCGACCGGTATCCCCATCGCTATCGAGCAGTACGGCACCACGCGGGCGTACCTCGCGGCGCTACAGAACGTCGCACTGGACGCCGTCCGCCACGTCACCGGCGACGTGGAGGAGGTCGACGCCATCGACGTCGCGCCCGGCGAGGGCGGGGACATCGCCTTCACCCCCGCGGTGGACGTGACCATCGACGCCGAGGGCGTCGCAGCAGACGAGGGGGAAGCGGCCGACCGACCGGGTACCGAACCCGCGGCCGAACCCACGGGCGAACCCGTCTCCGAGTCGGAACCGGCGGCCACCACCGCGACGACCGGGACGGCCGGCGAGTCCGCGAGCGAGACGGACACCACCGGCGGCGTGACCGGCGACCCCGAACCCACCGCCAGCGACGACGGCGGGGTGGAGACCCCGGCGACCGGCGAGGAGGCGACCGCGGACGCCGACATCGGGACGGGCCCCGAGGCGGACCCGGGTGCGGGAACGGACACTACGACGGAAGCGGAGGCGGGAACCGGAACGCCCGAGGCCTCCGAACCGGCCGACACCACCGCGACGACCGACCCGCCCGAGGAACCAGCGGCGGCCGACGCGACGGGGGAACCGACCGACGACACGAGCGGCGAGGCGGGCGACCCCGGCGAGTTCGACGCCGAGGAGTTCGACCTCGACGACGAGACCCGCCGCGAGGTCGAGGAGGAGTTCGGGACGGACTTCTCGACGGGCAACGAGGTGGCCCCCGCCGGCGAGGCGGACATCGAGACACCCGACCCGGACGCCGACGCCGACCCCGGGTCGGACCTGGAATCAGACGCCGAACCCGAGCAGACGGCAGACGCCGACATGGACACCGACGTGGACGCAGAACCCGCGGAACCCGCCGAACCAGCGGGGACGGACGACGACGAACCCACCTTCGAGGCCGTCGACCCGGACGAGGCGGCCGAGGCGGACGAACCGACGGACGACGACCGCGAACCGGCGTCCGAGGGTCCTGCCCGGGAACCACCCGTGGCGGAGGCCGAGGAACCCCCCGAACCCGCGGAGGGTGACGACGACGCGGCGCCCGCAGCGGACGTCGACGTCGACGACGTGCTCCTCGATGTGATGCGAGATCTCGACGAGGGCGACGGCGCCGACCGCGAGGAACTCGTCGCGCGGGTCCGGGAGGAGACGGGCGCCGACGAGGCGGCCGTCGAGGACGCCATCCAGGACGCCCTGATGAGCGGGCAGTGCTACGAGCCCGAGGACGGTCGGCTGACCCCCATCTGATGCTGGAACCGGTCCCGGACGAACCGGCCGCCGTCGCGAGCGGCGACGGGACCCGGGCGCTCGTGCTCGCGGACTTTCACGCCGGACTGGAGGTGGCGCTTCGCTCCGACGGCGTGGAACTGCGGAGCCGTTCCCGTGAGCGCCGCGAGGCGACCCTGGACCTGCTCGACCGGACCGACGCCGACCGGGTCGTCTTCCTCGGCGACCTCGCCAACGCCATCGGCGACCCCTCCTCGGAGGAACGGACGGAGCTGACGACGCTCCTCGGGGCCGTCGCCGACCGGGTCCCGGTGACGGTCGTGAAGGGCAACCACGACGGTGACATCGAGGACGTCGCCGCCGAGGTGGACGCCCCCCACCCCGTCGAGGTGACGCCGACGGACGGGGTCCGCGTCGGCGACGTCGGGTTCGTCCACGGGCACACGTGGCCCGCGCCCGCGGTGCTGGAGGCCGACGTGGTGGCGATGGGTCACGAACACCCGATGGTCCGCCTGGAGGACGAGGTAGGCGGCGCGCGCGCCGAACGGGTGTGGCTCCGGGGATCGTTGACCCCCGACCCGTTCGAGACGCATCACGGCCGCCCGCTCGATATCGACGGCGAACTCGTCGTCTGCCCGGGGTTCAACGACCTGCTGGGCGGGACGTGGACGAACACGGGACAGGGGTTCCTCTCGCCGTTCCTCCCCGACGGGTTCCGGGACGCGCAGGCGTACCTGCTCGACGGGACCCGACTCGGCCCCTACGAGCGGGTCTGAGACGAGCGAGAAGAACCGTGCGCGGCTACCGTTCGGCGCGCGCGTCGCCTTCGAGTTGGCGTCGGATGCCCATGCCGTCGAACAGCGTCCAGCGCTCGGCGACGCGGCCGTCGGCGACGCGGTGGAGCGCGAAGGCGGTGGCGTTCATGCGCCGCCCGCTGGGGGCGATGCCCATGAACTCGCCCTCGTGGGTCCCGGCCAGCGACACGCGGATGAACACGCGGTCGCCCTCCGCGAGGACGTCCTCGACGGTCGCCGTCAGGTCGGGGAACGCCCGGCGGAACGGCTCGTAGACGTGCTCACGGAACCCGTCCGGGCCGTACACGTCGCCGAGATACGGGTTGTGCTCGACGAAGTCGTCGGCGAACACCTCGTCGATGAGGCCGGTCTCGCCGTTCGTCAGTATCCGTTCGGGAATCGATCGAACCAGTTCCTTATTTTCGTAGAGGTAAATCTCTGTAGTCGACATGTCGACCACCGGTGGATTAGAGGCGCCGCGAGGGGATAAACACGCATCGACGCCGCGTGGTAGGTCCGGGATTCCGTCCGGTCCCGGCGCTCGTCGCGTGCGTCCGTGGTGAGATCGTGCGGTCGGCGTGCAGTCGGCGAGGCAGCGGGTCGACGCCGGTCGACGGACCCTCCGCTCGCACGGTGTCAGCGGCGCGGAACCGACGCAAGCGGTGGTCTTAATCGGCCTCGGACCCAACCCGGAGGTAGTGACCACCTCCGAGCAGCGCCCGGGGATGGACGCGTTCACGCACCTCGGCAGCGAGGTGCGGAGTGCGCTCTCGAAGCGGGGGTTCGCCACGCCCACGGAGCCACAGCGCCGGGCCATCCCGACGCTCGCCGCGGGGGACCACGCCCTCGTCATCGCGCCGACCGGCACGGGGAAGACGGAGACGGCGATGCTGCCCGTCCTGAACAGCATCGTCGAGAAACGCCACGGGGAGGGCGTCCCCTTCGGCGTCTCGGCGCTCTACATCACGCCGCTGCGGGCGCTCAACCGCGACATGCGCGAGCGACTGGAGTGGTGGGGCGAGGAGTTGGACCTCGACGTGGACGTCCGTCACGGCGACACCACCCAGTACCAGCGCCAGAAGCAGGCAGAGAACCCGCCGGACGTGCTGGTGACGACGCCCGAGACGCTCCAGGCGATGCTCACCGG
>CAYYSW010000090.1:0-9301 GCA_964474395.1 uncultured Halobacteriales archaeon | reverse complement strand
TGTTCGTCGAGAGCCCCTTGTCGTGCATCATGTTCGTGGTGGGCGCGCCGACGCGGGACTTGCTGTCCCGTTCGCTCGAATCGAACGCCCGCCACTCGGGGCCGCGGTCGATCTCGTCTTCCTCGACGACGAGGCCACAGTCGCGACAGGTGGTCTCGCCGTGCTTGCCGTCGTGGGACAGCTGGCCGCCACACTCGGGGCAGACCAGCTGCTCGTCGGTCGTCTCGGTCGCGTCGCTCGTTTCCTCCTCGTCGTTCTGGACCCCCTCGTCCGTCCGCTCGTCGGCCGTTCGGGTCCGGTTCCGTCGGAACACGGTAGGTTGCGTGGTAACTAAGTTCGGTCGGGCGCGTGGTGACACCCGACGGCGAAGCGGAGTCAACGCTTCACTACCAGGTACGGGCCGAACCGCCATGAACCCGTTGTCGGCGAGCGCCGAACCGTGTGACAACGGTATCACGGTTCTCACCTCGGAACGGTAGCCGTGACGACGGGTCTGTACATCGCCGGTCGGTGTCGTCCGTCGGTGGCATCGAGCGAGCAGTGAGGTAGTTCGGCGCTCGCCGACCTTCTCCCCATACAGTTCGACCGATAAGTGGGGGTGTAGTGAGCAACGACATCAACGACATCGCGGGACTGCCCGACGACCTCGGTATCGGCGACGACCTCGCGCGCGCCGAGCAGCGGGTCTCGGTCCGCGTCGACACCCGCCGGTACGGCAAGGCGATGACGGTCGTCGAGGGGTTCGACGACTCGACGACGGACCTCGACGACCTCGCCTCGACGCTCAAAGGACGACTCGCCGTCGGGGGCACCGTGACCGACGACCGCATCGAACTTCAGGGCGACCACGCCGACCGACTCCCCGACGTCCTCCGCGAGGAGGGTTTCCAGGTCGAGACCTGAGGTCCGAGGTCCCGGACGGGCGGTGGTTCAGGCCTCCGTCTCCCGCCCCCCGGTCCCGGCGCCCGCGAGGGCGACGTCGCCCAGCGTCGACTGCTCCACGAAGCAGGTGATGATCCACGACTCGGCCTGCTGGAGGCGATACTGGAGGGTCGAACGCGGCACGCCGACGGTCTCCGCGAGCTCCGAGAGCGAACACTCGCGGGGCGTCTCGTAGTAGCCGTTGGCGACGGCCGCCTCGACGGCCGTCCGCTGCTCGTAGGGGAGTTCCGCCACCGACACGGACCGGTCGAGCCAGCGGGTAGGTTCGCCGAGCTGCTCGAACTGGAGCGTCAGGCCCTCCTGTAGCTGGGATTCGAGCGTGTCGTAGAGGTCGCCGACGCCGCGGTCGTCGCGCATGAGGAGGTGCCACTCGTAGACGTTCTCCCGGCGTTCGGCCTCCGCGATGACGCCGTCGCCGAGGTAGTGGGCCGCGAGGCAGGGAACCGAGTGACAGTCGGTCGTCGCCGGCCGGTACATGTACACCGTCCGGGTGAGCCCGTCGGCGTCGAGGAGTTCGTACTCCCAGTCGGGGTGGTCGTGGGTGCCGGTGACGCATTCGAGACAGACCTCGTGGCTGTCGTACACCTCGTCGATTCGGTCCAGTGCCTCCCGTGGCCCACCGATTCGGTCGATACGCCAGACCCCGCTCTTCGAGACGTGACAGGTGAGCGTCCGGGCGTGGGCGCTCGGGTACTCCATGAACACGTCCATGATGGGGTCGACACCGCGCTCGTACTCGACTCTGAAGACGAACTCGCGCACGACGACCCTTGGCGCCAGCCGAACAAGTATCCGTCCGTCGGGAGGGGAGGCGTCCCGCGGGGCGCGATACTCCGTCACCTACAGTTCCGTTCCGTCCCGACGAGCGCTGCACCAGCGGTTCCCGAGCGGTCCGGGACTTGACCGGTTCGACGTCCCCCGGTGAACCCGTGTCGGCGCTCGCCGAACGGTTCGTTAACCCTCGGGGGGACGTACGGAGTGGTGATGACACCCGACACCTCCAACGAGACCAGCGACCTGCACGTCTCGCGGTACGACTACGGCGACCGCTGGGTCGTCGCCGTCGACGTCGGAGCGGAGGGTATCGACGACGCCGTCACCGTCGAACTGGTCGAGGGCGGGGCCATCGTGGCCGTCGACACGCCCGCGGTCCGGACGCAGTTCGACCTCGACCTGCCGGGGGACGCCACCGACCACGCCGTCAACAACGGCGTCCTCGTCGTCGAGGGGACGAACTGAATGCGCGTCCTCGTCGCCGGCGCACACGGGCAGGTCGGCCAGCACGTCACGCGGCTGCTCGCCGAGAGCGACCACGCGGTCCGCGGGATGGTCCGCGATGAGGGTCAGGTCGAGGACATCGAGGGCCTCGGTGCCGACCCCGTCGTCGCCGACCTGACCGAGGACGTCTCCCACGCCGTCGAAGGCTGTGACGCGGTCGTCTTCGCGGCCGGGTCCGGCGGCGAGGACGTCTTCGGCGTGGACCGCGACGGGGCGATCCGACTCGTCGAGGCCGCCGAGGACGCCGGTGCCGACCGGTTCGTGATGCTGAGCGCCATCAACGCCGACTCGCCAGAGGACAGCCCCGAGGCGCTGCGCGAGTACCTCCGTGCGAAGGCCGAGGCCGACGAGTTCCTCCGCGAGAGCGGGTTGACTTACACCGTCGTCAGGCCCGGAGCGCTGTCGAACGACCCCGGAACCGGCCGCATCCGCGTCGGGGAGGACCTCTCGCGCGACGAGAGCACGATCGCGCGGGAGGACGTCGCCCGGACGCTCGTCGCGGCGCTCCCCCTCGAATCCACCCACGGGCGGACCTTCGAGGTGCTCTCCGGGAACACGCCCATCGAGACGGCGCTGGAAGACCTCTAGAAAATCCGCCACTTCGTCCGACCACTTCGGGCCGTTCCTCCATATAGCGACATGCAGTGTACGAGTCGCGCTACCGACTCGTAATCGATGTTTGTTACCACTACACAAGGCCGCTACAGAATCGACCGTAACGGCGAGAGACGGTCGACCGACCGGTCGGACACGCGCCCCCATCGCGCCTGGACGGCCACTGTGCTACGGGGCCGACAGCCAGTCGTCTGGAGCGCCGGGGCGGTCTGTGGCGCTTCGTGGGAACCACAGGCCCGGGGTCTGTATCGCCGCGAGGGGCCGAAAGCGGGGGAACGCCATCTGGAGTTCGTGGGCCGGAGCGAACGGAACGTCGAGCGCTGTCGGGACTCCCCGCCGCTCCGAATCCCGGCACCATCGAGAGCGTGGACCGAGGCATCCGCGAGCAACTGCCTCGTGGAAGCGACCTGCAACCCCGACCAGCATCGCCGCTTCGTCGAAGGGCCAGACTAATCGTCGGCTGTGCTGTCTCCGCAGTCAGATTTTTATCATCAGATGTAAGCTACAGTTGCAAGTAAGCGTCCGCCCTACATCGTTCAGCGGCGTCCTTTGGGAGTAGACCAGACGATAAGGTGCATTATCGTCGTGTCTGACGTAGATTGATGTAGGGCGCGTCCGACGGTGGAACCATGAGTGCCGACGACCGCGTGGCGGTCCAGACCTACGTCTCGCGCGACCAGAAGGAACGATGGGCGGCGGAGGCCGACTCCCTCGACATGAGCCAGGCCGAGTTCGTCCGGACGATGGTACAGGCGGGCCGGAGCGGTCTGCTGAACGCCGACGGAGCGACCCCTGCGGAGGACGCTTCCGAGGGTCTGACCCCAGGGGGTGACGGCCTGAAGACCGACCTCCTCGACCTCCTTCGCGAGGAGCCCCGGTCGTGGGAGGAACTCGTCGCCGGCCTGACCGGCGACATCGAGGACCGCATCGAGGACGCCATCGACGACCTCCAGGGGGCGAACCGTGTCCGGTACGACGGGCGGCGGGGCGGATACACGCTGGTGGACGATGAGCACTGAGCGCGACCGACTCGACGAGAGCGAGGACCCGGTGGCGTACTTCCTGCAGGACATGACCTACCACGGGCGCGCCGAGCGCACTCGGATCGCGTACGAACGCGTTCTCCGGGACTTCGAGCGGTTCGTCGGGACGCAGGGGGCGACGCCCGCCAGCGCCAGCCAGCGCGAGTGTCTGGCGTGGGTCCACGGGCTGCGCGGCGACCTCGCGCCGAGCACGGTCGCCACCTACGCGACGTACGTCCACCGGTTCTACGCCTACCTCGTGCAGGCGGGCGTCTTCGAGGAGAACCCGATGGCGCTGGTGATGGCCGAGATGGACGAGTCCATCGACACCGACCCGGCCCGCCGCGAGGTGAGCGTCCCCGCGATGCGCGAGTTCGTCGCCGACATCCCCCACCCTCTCGAACGCGCGCTGGTCGTCGCGCTCCTGAAGACGGGCATCCGTGTCGGGGAGCTGTGCAACCTCGACCTGCGCGACCTCCACCTGGAGGCGCTCGAGGACCGGGGCGTCCCTCCACGGGCGCAACTCGACGGGCGGCCCGACTCGCTGTTCGTCGCCAGCGACATCGCCCGCGGGGAGACGGTCAACGGGGAGGAGCGGACCGCCTCGAACAAGCGCAAGCGGGCGACGGTGATTCCGGTGGACGACGACCTGTCGGCGGTACTCGTCCGCTGGCTCGCCATCCGACCGGACAGTCCCTCGCCCGCCGACCCCCTGTTCGTGGGGACGCGCGACGGCTGGGGGAAGCGACTCACGCCGTCGCAGGTCCGGCGAGTCGTGCGCGGCCACGCGAGCGACCGGGGGTGGTATCGCGAGGGAGGGGACGCCAGCGAGAACGTCACGCCACACTACTTCCGGCATTTCTTCACGACGCACCTCCGGGACCGAACGGGGGACCGCGGCATCGTGAAGTACCTCCGGGGAGACGTCGCCACCGACATCATCGACACCTACACCCACAACTGGGGCGATCGCGTCCGCGAGGTCTACGAGGCGAACATCTACCGCCTTCCCTGACGTACCGTTCCACCTTCTTGTTTTCCACTATCCGACAGAATATCGTTCGACAGCCGACTCGTAAATTCTATATCGCTATACCAAAACGGCTCTCGTTCGAGCAGGAGCTTCGAGCCGCAACCGGCTCGAGAAGCCGCCTCCCGGCCGTTTCGGCTGTCGGCGAAGCAAGCGCAGCCGGGGGGCAGTCGGAAGCGGTCGCCGGACACCACTCACCGCTCACAGCCGGCGGGCGTCGCGGGCGACCATCGTCACCGTCCCCGTCGACGTACCTGCTAAGCCTCTGCTCGCCCTCTCTACTCGTATGAGCGTAGCCGTCGCACTCACGGTGCCCGGCGATGCCTTCGAGTTAGGGCCCGTGCTGGCGGCCGCCGACGGGGTGTCCATCGAGGTCGAACGCGTCGTCCCCATCAGGGAGCGCATCGTCCCGTACGTGTGGGCGAGCGGCGAGGACCGCGAGGTTGCGCCGGCGCTCGAAGCGCTCTCCTCGGTGGAGTCCGTGACCCGCCTCGTCGAAATCGGCGGCTGGGGGCTCTACGAGATGGAGTGGCACCACCCCATCGACGGGCTGGTCGCCTCGCTCGCGGAGGCCGGAGCCGCGGTGGTCGAGTTCGCCGGCACGGACGGCGAGTGGCATCTCGACCTCAGGTTCCCCTCGCGCGACGCGGTCACGGCGTTCCACGACGCCTGCCGCGAGAAGGACATCGCCGTCACCGTCACCCGCATCAGCGAGGGTCCGGGGTCGGCGACCCGGTCGAAGCTGACGTCGAAACAGCACGAGGCACTCCTCGCCGCCTACGAGCGGGGGTACTTCGACATCCCCCGCCAGGTGACGCTGACCGACCTCGCCGAGCACCTCGACATCAGCACGCAGGCGCTCTCCCAGCGGCTCAGGCGGGGGAGCCGGACGCTCATCCGCGAGTCGCTGGTCGAACAGTCGCGGCCCCCCTCGACCCGCCTGACGGAATAAGCGGTAGCAACAGTGCTACTCAGCCGGTTTGGGGCTCCGGTCACGAGAACCCACTATGGGAACACCGTGCACGGGCGACAGGAGGGGTGAAGGGAGATGACGGACGGACGACGGGAGGGGGCCCCGTCCGCCGTCGAGGTCCTCGGGGCGCTCGACGACGAGACCTGCCGGTGCATCCTCCGGGAGACCGCCGGGGACCCGCTCAGCGCGAGCGAGATCGCCGCCGCCTGCGACGTCTCTTCCTCGACCGCCTACCGGAAGATACGGCTGCTCGCCTCGGCGGGCCTGCTCGCCGAGAGCACGCGGGTCCGGGCCGACGGCAACCACGCCAGCCAGTACGAGCGGTCGTTCGCCGCGGTGGTCGTCTACCCGACCGACGACGGACTGGACGTGAGCGTCCTCGGGGCGGAGTGGACGGACGGACGTGTGGACGGGGACCCGCTTGCCCGGTCCCCGCCCTCGCTGTCGGTCGCGAACGATTCCTGAACGGGCGCCGGGACCGACCCGACGTACGTCGGGTTCGACTGTTGTACGTTCAGCCACCATCACTCTCCTCATGCCGTTGACGCTCACCCTCAGCGACGAGATACGCGACCGACTCGAGGCGCACCTGGAGGAGGACGAGACGTACGAGGAACTCATCGAGGAGCTCCTGAACATCTACGAGAGCACTCGCTTCGTCCAGGAAGGGTACTCGGAGTAGCGAGGACCTCGGAGGATCCACCCTTCGACGCCTCGCTCCGTCGGGTCACCGATGATGGTCGAGCGAACCTCAGACCCATCTCCCGCCCAGTGTCGGTGTGTACCGGACGGTTCTCGTACCGACGGCGGGAGTGAGGGCCACACGCGGGGTCGAACACGGCCTCGACATCCCGCGAAGTACGACGCCGTGGTCCACACCCCGTTCGTGGACGACGGTACGGGGAGCCACCCGCTCGCGGGAGCTTCTCGGGCGTAACCGACCGCGTCGTCCGTCCCCCGGACGTGTCGGCTCCCGGTCCGCTCGCCCCTACACGTCCCGCTCCGGTCGGTCGGCGCCCGTGACGAACAGGGAGAGGACCGTCAGGACGAACGCCACGCTCAGCACACCCACGACGAGACCGACCGTGCGGTACGGCATGCCGTCGAGCGCCCAGAGGACGCCGAGACCGCCGGCGTGGATCGCCACTAGGACGTGGAGGACCGGCCGCCAGAGCGACGAGAAGTAGAGGGCGACCCAGAGCCCGTAGCTCGCACCGACGAGGGCGAACGTCGTCGTCCCCGTGACGACGCCGAGGCCGACGTTGACAACGCCGATGAGGAGGGCGAGTCCCACGGCCAGCCAGCGGCCCCGCCCGCCGAGGATGGCGGCCGACCCCCGACCGGGGGTCGGCCGCGACAGCGCGGTCACGTCACACGCTCCCGGTGCCCGGACGGCCGACCTGTTCGAGGAGGGGAGTCGACGCGTGGGCCCGTCGGAATCGCCCGGGTGTCGACGGCGTAGACGACGTGGAGGACCGCACCGTACCGGGCCGCGAGGTCCACGGCGTGTTCCAGTGCCGTCCGGACGGGTTCGTTCCCGTCCGTCGGGGCGAGGATGCGTCGGTACATACGGGAGGGAGGGCGCGAGCGGGCAAAAGGGTCACCCGAGTGAGGGGGATTCAGGCCCGTTCGTGCCCTCCGGAGCGCACGCTCGAACAGGTACTGGGCGACGACATCGACCCGCCGGCGGAGTACATCGCGGAGTTCGCCTACGGCGCCAACGACGGCATCGTGACGACGTTCGCCGTCGTCGCGGAGGTGGCCGGCGCCGCCCTCGACCCGGCCATCGTCCTCGTCCTCGGGGCCGCGAACCTCCTCGCGGTCGAACCGCTGTTCCCGCTGTCGGTTCCGTTCACCGGTGTCGCGTTCTTCGTCGTCGGGGCGAGCAGGAGCCTCGTCACCGCCCGGTCGTGGCTCCACAACGGCGGCGAGATGTTCGCCGTCGGGATGCTCGCCGCGGGCGTCGCGTTCGCCGTCGGGACCCTGCTGAAGGGGCTCGTCTGAGCGGGCCGGGTCCGACTACTCGGGGACGACGACCGACCGGAAGCGCGCCTCGTTGTCCATCATCGCCTGATACGCCTCGTCGGCCTCCTCCAGCGCGAACTCCTCTATCATCGGCGTCACCTCCCGCAGGGCGCTGAACTCCAGGGTGTCCTGGGAGTCCTTCGCGGTGCCCGAGGCCCACCCCGCGACCGAGCGCTTGCCCATCACGAGCTGCTGAACGTCGACCGACACCGGTTCGCCGGGGACGCCGACGGCGACGAGTTCGCCGTTGTCGCCCAGTCCGCCGACGACTGACTCGATGGCGTCCGCGCTGGGGGCCGTCGCGAGGACGACCGACGCGCCGCCCAGTTCGGCGAGGGCCTCCGCGGGGTCCTCGCTCTCGGTGTCGACGGAGTGGTCCGCACCGAGGTCCATCGCGAGGTCCCGCGTCTCGGTGCCCCGCGTGGGCGCGTCCATCTCCCGCCGCGCGCGGTTGGCGTTCTGGACGCTGTGGTGGCCGAGGCCGCCGATACCCTGCACCGCGACGAGGTCGCCGGGCCGGGCGTCGGTGTTCCGGAGCGCGTTGAACGTCGTGACGCCCGCACAGAGCAGGGGCGCGGCGTCCGCGGCGTCGAGGTCATCGGGCATGGCCGCGAGCGCCTCCGCCGGGGCGGTCAGGTACTCGGCGTACCCGCCGTCGAAGGCGATGCCCGTGATGAGGGCGTTCTCGCAGTTGATGAAGTCGCCGCGGCGACAGGCCTCGCAGGTGAAGCAGTGCCCGCCGTGCCAGCCGACGCCGACACGCTGGCCCTCCTCCCACTCCGCGACGCCCTCGCCGACGGCGTCGACGCGGCCCGCCACCTCGTGGCCGGGCGTGCGCGGGTAGTCGATACCGGGGAACGCCCCCTCCTTGACGAACGCGTCGCTGTGGCAGACCCCGCAGGCCTCCACGGCGACGCGAACCTCGTTCGGCTCGGGCTCGGGTATCTCGCGTTCGACGACTTCGAAGTCGCCGCCGGCCTCGGGGACCTGTACCGCCCGCATCGGGCCGTCGCTGGAGTCCGTCATCTACGGCCGGTTAGCCGGGGAAGAGGGATAACGCCGGGAGAATCGGCAGGGCGCGGGGGGTACCGCTACAGCGCCGCGAGTTCCGTCTCGACGGGATCGAAGAGGGCGGCGACCTCCTCGTGGACGTCGGTCGTCTCGCGGTGGTTCTCCAGCAGGACCGTCTCGCTGGGGAAGAGGGCGTCGCCGACGACGAGACCGTGGTCGCGGGCCGTCGACCCGGTGACGGTGACGTAGACGCCGAGACCGGCGTCGGCGATGGCCGCCTCCTCCTCGATGCCCTCCTCGGGGTAGCAGAAGGCCACGTCCTCCAGTGCGTCGGTACCGAGGACCGCCTCGACGAGTCGCTCGTAGCGCGGCGAGATACACAGCGGGCCCTCGTAGCCGGCGACG
>CAYYSW010000089.1:0-9376 GCA_964474395.1 uncultured Halobacteriales archaeon | reverse complement strand
ACCTCGTTCTTGCGTATCTCGCCGGCCTCCACTTCGAGGGTGAACTCGTCCTCGCCGTAGGAGTGGACGAGTTCGGGGTACTCGACGAGCGTCTCGCCGCGGCTCGTCGTCCGGGGGGCGTGCTGTTCGAACTCGATGGCCTCCGGGCGGATGCGCATGTTCTGGGCCTCGAGGTAGCCCGAGAGGTACTCGTTGATGCCCTGTCGCGTCGACTTCGGGGGCGTGATGACACCGTAGGCCCCCGGTTCACCGTACGCGAGGTGGACCGAGTCCGCGAGCAGGTCCAGCACCGCGAGGTCGTGTTCGACGACGAGCATCGAGCGGTCGCCCTCCTCGGCGAGTTCGCGGATGAGGCGGGCGGCGGTGACGCGCTGGCCGATGTCGAGGTAGGGCGTCACCTCGTCGAGGAAGTAGAAGTCGGCGTCGCGGGCGAGCGTCGCCGCGAGCGCGACCCGCTGGAGCTCCCCGCCCGAGAGCGTGTCGATGGGCTGGTCGACGACCGGCCCGATGGAGAGGCGCTCGACGAGGTCGTCGACGACGCCGCGTTCGTCCGTCGAGTCGAGCAGCTGGCGGGTGTTGCCGTCGAACTGGCTCGGTATCTTATCGACGTACTGGGGCTTGCGCGCGACGGAGACGTCGCCGGCCTGCACGGCCTCCAGGAAGTTCTGGAGTTCCGTACCGCGGTACTCGTCGATGACCGCCTCCCAGTCCGGCGTCGCCGTGTAGTCGCCGAGGTTCGGCGTTATCTCGTCGGCGAGGATGCGGACGGCGGTCGTCTTCCCGATGCCGTTCGGCCCGAGGATGCCCGTCACCTGCCCCTCCTGTGGGGCCGGCAGGCCGTAGAGGGCGAAGGCGTTCTCGCCGTAGCGGTGGACCGGCGAGTCATCGAGTTCCTGCGGGAGGTTGATTATCTCGATGGCGTCGAAGGGGCACTTGACGACGCAGATGCCACAGGACTCGCCGAGACAGATCTCCTCGCTGATGCGGACCTGGTCGGGGTCGCCGTCCACGGCGTCGTCGCCCCGCTGGGTGATGCACTCCTTGCCCGTTCGGTTGGGCGGACAGAAGTTCGCACACTCGTAGTTACAGCGGTCGGGCGAGCACCGGTCGAGGTCGACGACGGCGATGCTGTCGTCGGCCATCAGAGGGAGACGCCCGCGGTGAAGAGGATGGTCAGCGTGACGAACCAGAGCGCGAAGGTCATGAAGGCGACGTAGGCGTAGTCCTTCCCCGAGAAGTCGGGTTTGATGCCCGTCGCCTGCAGGACGGGAATCTGGGCGAGGATCGCCGCCACGAGGACGAACACCACCGTGGTGTCGTCCGGGCCGCTCGCGAGTACGTACGACCCGAAAGCGGAGGCGATGCCCAAGAGGGCGGACACTGCGGTGACGGTGATCCCCCGCAGATGGGCGCGACGACTGTCGGCCGTATCGGTAGCCATACCGGCGAATCGGCCGCGCGGCCGCAAAAGCCGTTCGGTCCGCTCCGTTCCGTCCGCGGACGTGTCCGGCTTCCGACCGCCGGGTCAAGGTTTAAGCGACGTGGACGTGTTGTTAAAAACACCTATGAGCGACTCAACCGCCGAGGGGATCGCGGACCTCCCGCCGAGCGCGAAGCTCGTCTACAAGGTGCTCCAGTACAACGGGCCCCTCACCCAGAAGGGCATCGTCGAGGAGTCGATGCTCTCGGCGCGCACGGTCCGCTACGCGCTCGAACGCCTCGAGGCGATAGCGGTCGTGGACGAGGACGTCTACTTCGCGGACGCCCGCCAGAACCTCTACGAGATCGTCGACGGGGCGTCCACCGAGGGGGAAGCGGAGGCCGAGGAGGCGACGCCGGCCGTCGGCGACGACTGACCGCGGACGACGCACCACCCGGACGAACCGAACGGATGCCTACCCGTTCTCAGTTATTCGCGCCGACGAGCGACGGCACCGGCGTCAGTCGTCGGCCGGCGCCGTCCGCTCGCGTCCGGAGACGAGCAGGCGGTCCACCGCGTCGACGATGGCGACGACGCTCGCGCGCGTGATGTCGGCGTCGCTGGCCGTCGCGCTGACCGCGCTGTCGCCCCGCGAGAGCTCCACCTCTACGGAGACGACGGCGTCCGTCCCGCCGGTGATGGCGTCGACGTGGTAGGAGTCGAGCGTGACGGCGGCGACGTCGCCCAGCGCCGCCCGAACCGCCTTCATCGCCGCGTCCACGGGGCCGCTGCCGGTGCCGGAGGCGACCCGGTCCTCCCCATCGAGCGAGAGGCGGACGCTGGCGGTGGGGGTGGCGGTCCCGCTGGTCGCGGTCAGGTCGAGCAGTTCCACCCGCCGTTCGCGTTCCTGCCCGCGGACGTCCTCCGCGATGGCGAGCAGGTCGGCGTCGGTGACGCGCTTGCCCCGGTCGCCGAGTTCCTTGACCCGTTCGACGACCGTCGAGAGGGCCTCCGTCGAGAGGTCGATGTCCTGTTCGGCGAGGGCCGCCCGGACGCCGGCGCGACCGGCGTGCTTCCCGAGGACGAGCCTCCGGTCCCGTCCCACCGTCTCGGGCGGGTAGGGCTCGTACATCCGGTCGTCCTTCAGGGTGCCGTCGGTGTGGATGCCCGACTCGTGGGCGAAGGCGTTCTCGCCGACGACAGCCTTGTTCGGCGCGAGGGGGACGCCCGTCGCCTCCGCGACGCGCCGTGCGAGTGCGTACAGCTCCGTCGAGTCGACCGTCTCGACCCCGTAGCCGTGCTGGAGGGCGATGGCCACCTCCTCCAGTGCGACGTTGCCCGCCCGCTCGCCGATGCCGTTGACGGTGGCGTGGACGAGGTCCGCGCCCGCCGCCACGCTGACGAGGGCGTTCGTCACCGCGAGGCCGAGGTCGTCGTGCGTGTGGGTGCTCGTCGGGCCGAGGTCGGCCAGCCGCGAGACGACCTCGTAGGTGTGGTCGGGCGTCGCGTGCCCGACGGTGTCACAGTAGCACACCCGGTCGGCGCCGGCGTCGAGCGCGGCGCCCATCAGCTCTTCGAGGAACGCCACGTCGGCGCGGGAGCCGTCCTCGCCGAGGACCTCCACCCAGAGGTCGTGGTCGCGGGCGTACTCGACGAGTTCGACCGTGTCCGCGACGACGTCCTCGCGGGTGGTGCCGACCTTCGTCTCGACGTGGCGGTCGCTGGCGGGGACGACGAGGTTGACGCCCTCGACGCCGCAGTCGAGGGCGAGGTCGACGTCGTTCCGGACGCCGCGACAGAAACTCGTCACCGTCGCGTCGAGGTCGAGGTCCGTCACCCGCGAGATGGTCTCGCGTTCGCCGGGGCCGGTACACGCGCTGCCGGCCTCGACGTAGGAGACGCCGACGCGGTCGAGCGACCGGGCGATGTCGGCTTTCTCCTCGGGCGAGAGCGAGACACCCGGCGCCTGCTCGCCGTCGCGAAGCGTCGTATCGAGGAACTGTACGTCAGAAGCGCTATGCGACGCCCGGTCGCCGAGCAGTGCGGCGAAGGGGGCGTCGCTGGAGTCGGTCGAGGAGTGGCTAGAACCGTCGAATTTCCCGGCCAGCCGCCTTGCGGCGACTTGACCTATCCTCCATGTGGTCTGCCATGGGTAGTCGAGTCGATGGACGACGAACACTTATAGGCGACCGGTCGCGGCAGTTTTGACCAGTGCTACCGAGGCGGCAGATTCCCGTCGTCCTCGACGCTCACCCCTCGATGGTCAGTCGGTCGCCCGCCTCGACGCCGTCGAGCGCGCCCGCCGGGAGCTCGATGACCGTGTCGCCGACGGCGGCGCCGCGGCCCGTCCACGCGTCCAGGCGGGCCACCCGCTGGACGACGCCGTCACAGAGCCACGCGACGTCGATGTCGAAGGGGACACAGAGCATGTGCAACGAGCGGCGCTTCTGCCCCCGGAAGCGGAAGACGAGGGCGTAGCCCTCGGGAATCGACCGCCGGAACATCAGGCCGATGCCCTGCGAGAACAGGCCATCGGCGGTGGCGACGTCGGTGGCGACGACCCGACCGGACTCGTGGAGAACGCGCATGGTGGGGGATGCCGGTAGACCGGAAAAAGCCGTGTGGGTACGCCTGTATCCCGCGGCGAGCAAAGGTTCAACACCGGCAGGCCCGACCCGCCGACATGGAGAAGACGCCGGAGGGGACCTCGGTGGGCGTCGACGACCCCTACGACTACGTCGAGCGCTGCGACCACGTCACCGACGACGGACGCTGTCGGTACGCGATCGAGTGCGCGTCGCGACGCGACGCGAGACAGTCGAGCGGGCAGGGCCCGCGACGCGCAGACCCGGACACGAAGTTCACCCGCGCGCTCCGCGACCACGACTACGCCTGTCCCGTGGTGAGCAACGAGGGCCCCGACTGGGGGTGGGCCGACTGCCCGCACTTCCGTTGTCGCAACCGCTCGCGCGAGTGCGTCCGCTGTGGGCTGGAGGAGGTCCGGATGGCCCACTCCGACGGACGCCCGCTGCTGGAGGAACACCACCTCTCCTACCGACTGGGCGAGGACGACGAACTGACCCACGAGATAACGGTGTACCTCTGTCGCTGGTGTCACGCGAAGGTCCACGACTCGTGGGCGCGCATCGACGACGACGCGGCGCCCGACCCGGAGGCCATCGCCGCCCGGGAGGAGCGGCGCTCGCGGGAGGCCGAGGAACTGGGCTTCGAGTCGGCGGCCGACCGCTACGAGTAAGGGGGAGGGTCCGGACGCTTACCGTCGCAAGCATCGGAGGACGAGAACGGACGGGCGGTCCAGGGGTGTCGCGGGCGGTCAGTCGTCGTCGCTGGCGTCGGCGGTATCGGCGGTGTCGGAGACGTCGAACGAGGTGGCGTTCGTCTCCGTCGTCGCTCTCGGGCCGGCCGCACGGCGGGAGTGCGACACCTCCTCGACGAGCGCGGCGATGCGCGACCCGACGCCGCCGTCGCTGACGACGGCCGTCTCCCCCTCGGCCGTCGGGCGGGGCCGGTCGACGGTGCTCAAGAGGACCGACCGGCCGTCGACCAGCAGGGTCCGCCCGGGACCCTCGGTGGCCTCCGAGCGCTCGGAGACGAACACCTGTGCGCCCGGCGTGGAGGTCTCGACGTCGCGTTTCTGGTCGGCGGAACTGGCGTCGACGAACGTCGTCACGCCGCCGTCGAGCGCCCGGCGGACCCACCCGAGCGAGCGGTCGGCGACCGAGTCGCTCTCGGGGAGTACGACGAGCACCTCCCGGTCGGCGCTCTCGATGAGGTCGTTGCCGCGTTCGGTGACGTTCTCGGCGCCCGAGACCGTCCAGAACTCGTTGTCGCCTTCCTGCGGGGAGACCTGTATCTTCGAGAGGTTGTCGCTGGCCGTGTCGAGGTGGTCCTCGAACTCGTTCTGGAGCGTCCGGATGGCCGTCTCGACGGGGACGCCGCGGTACCTGCGGGGGTTGGACTCGCGGACGTCCACGAGCCCCCGGTCCTGGAGTTTCTCGAGGGAGTCGTACACCCGCGAGCGGGGGACGCCCGCGACCTTGCTCACTTCCTTCGCGGTCCCCTCTGCGAGCTGTGCAAGCGCGACGAAACACTTGGCCTCGTACTCCCTGAGCCCCAGCGACTCGAGGGAATCGACGGCCCGTGTCAGGTGTTCGTTCGTGGGCATGATGTTCTCACACAGAAGTGCATCGCCGAACCGCGCGACGGGTGACTCTGACATCCTGCCTAGCGGAGCGGGGGCCATAAGCCTACGTCCTGACTACGCCTGCAAGGAGGCCTGTCAACCCCGAATTCGGTTGTTCCGGGGGCGACCCATCGCCTCGACGGCCCACGGTACCGAGTGACGGCGTTCGGACAGGAGTCCACGGGGTTTTTATCGCCTAACTGCCGTACTGTCGGGCAATGACTCGTATCGTCGTGGTGGACAACCACGGACAGTTCACCCACCTCGAAGGCCGGGCGCTCCGCGATATCGGTGTCGAGACCGAGATCGTGGACAACGAGACCCCGGCGGCGGACGTCGAAGCCGACGGCGTCGTCCTCTCGGGAGGCCCGGAGATGGAGCGGGCGGGCCGGTCGGCTGAGTACCTCGACCTCGGCGTGCCCGTCCTCGGTATCTGTCTCGGGATGCAACTCATCGCGGCCGAACTCGGCGGCGAGGTCGGGAGCGGCGACTACGGCGGCTACGCCGACGTCACCGTCGAGATCCTCGAGGAGGAGGACCCGCTCGTGGGGTCGCTCGCCCCCGAGACGCGCGTCTGGGCGAGCCACGCCGATGAGGTAAAGCGGGTCCCCGACGGGTTCACGCTGACCGCCCGCTCGGACGTCTGCGGCGTCGAGGCGATGAGCGATCCCGACCGCGAGCTCTACGGCGTCCAGTGGCACCCCGAGGTCGCCCACACGGAACGAGGCGAGGAGGTCTTCGAGAACTTCCGCGCACGCTGTGAGTAGGCCGGCATGACGGCGACACAGGGCGACCTCGCGAGCCTCTCGCGGTACATCTTCCGTGCCCCGAGTTGGTACGCGAGCGTCGGCTTCTCGCTGCTCATCGCCGCGTTCGCCGGCGTCGCCGCCTTCGAGTCGCGCTTCGCGCTGGAGGACGCCTGGCAGGGGGTCTTCTTCATCGGCATCCCCACTGTCGTCGCGAGCGTCCTCACGCCGTGGGTCGACCGGCGCCTCGGCGGGCAACTGACCCCCAACCGGGCGTCGTTGCTCGCGCTGTTCTGCGAACTCGTCGTCGTCGCCGTCATGACCGTCGCGGGCATCATCGCCGTCCTCTCGGCGCGACTGGGCCAGCAGTTCGTCTTCGACGCCCTCCTGTTCGCGCTGGCGAGCGTCTTCGCCATCCGCCTGCTGGTCGTGATGGCCGTCTCCCGGAAGTCCCTGCTCGCGGCCGTCGTCCCCGCGTCCATCCAGACGCTCGTGGGCGCCGCCCTCCTGTTCGTCTACAGCGGGACGATGCGCTTTCTCGAGGTCGGCGGGCCGCTGACGCGGTCGTACCTCTCGCGGCCCGAGCGTGCGCCCGCCGAACTGTCGGTGGTCGCTCCCGGCGACTTCGTCCTGCTGGCGGGCATCTGCGTGCTGTACGCGCTCGCCGTCTGGCTGTTCGTCGTCACCATCGACCGGCCCTGGAAGCGCAGCCTCGGCGTGAGCGTCCTCGACTTCGGCCGGGGGTTCATCGGCCACGTCGCCGAGGGGACCCGCGAACTGGAGGACTTCTTCGAGCAACTGGGCGAGGAGGCCGTCGTCCCCGTCACGGTCCTCTCCTTCCGCCGGGAGGGCGGCGAGGAGAAGGCCCGGTTCGTCCTGCCGATGATACACCCCGGGCCGATGGGGGAAATCGGCGGCGGGAACCTCCCCGAACGGGTCGCCGACTCCACCGACGGGCTGGGCTTCCCGCCCCACGCCACCGCCGGCCACGACTTCAACCTCGTCACCGAACGCGAGGTCGACACCATCATCGACACCGCGCGGACGGCCCACGGGCGCATCGAGTACGACGCGACGGCCACTCGGAGCGTCAGGACGCGCGACGGCGAGGCCACCCTGCTCGGGCAGGCCTTCGGTGACGGCGCCCTCCTCGTGTCGAGTTTCGCCCCCGGGTTCGCCGACGACGTCTCGTACGCGGTGGGGCTGTCGGCGGCCGCCGAGGCCCGCACGACCGGACTCGGCGACGTGTTGCTCGTGGACGCCCACAACAGCAACAACGGCCTCGCGGGCGAGGACCTCGGGCACGTCACGCCGGGCAGCGAGCGCTCCTTTTCCATCATCCAGGCGGCCCGGACCGCCGGCGATCGACTGGCCGTCGGGGAGCGCGAACCGCTGTCGCTCGGCGTCGCGTGGGACCCGACCGACTGGACCCCGCGGGAGGGCATCGGACCGCTCGGCGTCCGCGTGGCCGTCGTCGAGGTGGGCGGCCAGCGGACCGGCTACGTCCTCGTGGACGGCAACAACATGGAACCCGGCCTGCGCGACGACCTGCTCGAGGCCATCGCCGACCGGGTCGACGAGGCCGAGGTGATGACGACGGACACGCACATCGTCAACACCGTCGAGGCGGACAACCAGGTTGGTGCGGCCATCGACCACGGCGAACTCCGGACGCTCGTCTCCCGCCTCGTCGACGCCGCCATCGAGGACGTCGAACCCGTCGAGGCGGGGATGGCGACCGAACGGGCGTCGGTGACGGTGTTCGGCAACGACCGCACCGAGACGCTGGCCAGCCACGCCAACGCGATGATCGCGATGGGCGGGGCGCTGGCCGCCGCGTTCATCCTCGGCGTGACCGCGGTGACCGTCCTCGTCTTCTTCCTCGCGTAGCGGGACACGCCGTCCCCACACCCGGTCCCGTCGACCCCGCCGAACTGGACGGACGTCGTTCCGTATCGCGGTTCCCCGCTCGATTCACACGTCCTGCGGGTGGGCAGTAGGTTTATCACGTGTGGTGTGCAATGCCATACCTGTATGGCGACCAACGGCGACATGTTCGACGACTTCCTGTCACAGCGCGGTCACCGGACCGAAGCGCCCAGCTGGGAACAGGAGTATAACAAGAAGCAGTGTCCGGAGTGTAGCGGCCTGCACGACATGTCGGCGACCGAGTGCACCGTGTGTGGCTGGGCACCGTAACCCGAAGACCGCGCCGTAGACCGTTCCTCCCGTCGATACTCCCGTCCCACGAGCCACGCCACTTATCATGGAGGCTCCCCTGCCTCCCTCAATGACTGACTCGCAGGTCACCCGGCTCTTCGGCGGTCCGGGGTGCGGGAAGACCACGGCGCTCCTCGACCGCGTCGACTCGCTCCTCGACGAGGGCGTCGACGTCGAGGACATCCTCGTCGTCTCGTACACCCGTGCGGCGGCCGCGGAGATACGCGAACGGCTCGCCGAGCGACTCGACCGGAGCCCCCGGTCGCTGCGCTCGAACGTCTGTACGATGCACGCGAAAGCCTACGAACTGCTCAACCTCTCGCGTGGCGACGTCGTCGGCGAGAAGGACAAGAAGGAGTTCTGCGAGGACTACGGCCTGGAGTTCGAAGACGAGTACGAGGCCTCCCGCCGGCGCTCCTCGCGGTCGACGACGATGGGCAACAAGATCATCGCCACGAGCCAGTGGCTCCAGCGGACCCACCGCGACGTGGCAGACTGGCACGACGTCCCCTTCCAGTGGGACGTCGAGGAGGTCCGGCTCCCGCCGGACGTCGACCCCAACGCCCAGACCGGCAACAAGTACACCCCGACGTGGTCCTCCGACGACGACCGACTGGACGTCCCCGAGGCCATCCGCGCGTGGCGCTCATACAAGGGCGAGAACGGCCTCACGGGCTTTGCGGACATGCTCGAACGCGTCAAGCAGCGCTCGCTGCTGCCGAACGTCGACTACCTCGTCATCGACGAGTTCCAGGACATCACGACGCTCCAGTACGAGGTGTACGA
>CAYYSW010000088.1:0-9554 GCA_964474395.1 uncultured Halobacteriales archaeon | reverse complement strand
TCCAGGACGAACGAGAGGCGCTCCCGGTCGCTCCCGCCCGTCGTGCGCCCCGTCGCCCGGAACGTCCCGAGAACGCCCGTCGATCCCACGTGAGTCCCCGCACAGGCCGTCCGGTCGAAGGGGTCCGCGTCCTTCCCCGTCCCGTCTCCCTCGCCCGCGATTTCGACGATGCGCAGGTCCGTGATGCTCTCGGGCAGGAGGTCGATGCGCGTGCGCTCGGGGTCGAGGGTCGCCTCGGCCTCCGCGCGGTCCATCGTGTACCACGTCACCGCCCGGTCACTGTCGATGAGGGCGTTCATGCGCTCCTCGATGCGTTCGAGGTCGGCCTCCTCGAACCGGTCGTGGCCCGCGTCGATGCGCGCGCGATCGGCGTACAGCTGGTTGCCGACCGTCGGCGCGTCGAACTCGTCGAGCAGGACGGCCGAGAGGAGGTGCTGGGCGGTGTGATAGCGCATATGCGCCTCGCGGCGCTCCCAGTCGAGTTCGCCGGTCACCGTCGTCCCCACCGTCGGGAGTTCGGCCGTCCCGTCGACGGGTTCGAGGGAGTGATAGATGGTGTCGCGCTTCTGGACGTCGACGACCCGCCAGCGGCCCGCGTCCGTCGAGAGCGTCCCCCGGTCGGCGGGTTGGCCGCCGCCCTCTGGGTAGAAGTGCGTCCGGTCGAGGACGACCCGGTCGTCGAGGGTCCGTTCGACGGTCGCCTCGAAGTGCCGAACCGAGGAGTCCGTGAGGTAGAGGGGCTCTGTCATGTTCCTTCCACGGTTCCGCGGCACTTTCTACCTGTCGTAAACCTCAAGACTCGAACTGTAGTATTTACGGTCAATATGAACGCGCACGCCCTTCGGAGGTGGTACCGTGGGGGTTGAAATCCGCGAGTCGCCCGTCACGGACGAGGCATTCGAGGAGATGAAACGGTTCGTCCACGACTACCTCGCCGCGAGCGTCGAGAGCGAGGACGGCGGCGGTCGGATGCGGTGGTACCCGTGGCACTCCGCGGAGTACCGGTTCAACCACATCCTGAACGTCGTCGAACTGGCGACGCGCATCGCCCGTCGGGAGGGTGCGAACGTGGACGTCGTCCGCGTCGCCGCCCTGTTCCACGACATCTCGAAACTGGAGGCCGACCAGGACGTCCACGCCGACGAGGGCGCCCGCGTCGCCCGCGAGTACCTCGAATCGCGCCGGGACTACCCCGAGTCGTTCGTCGACGAGGTCTGTGCGTCCATCGAGGACCACTCCTACCAGGGACCCCTCTCGGACCTCCCCCTGGAGACGCGCTGTCTCATCGAGGCCGACCTGCTCGACAAGGTGGGGGCCAACGGGACGACCCTGATGCTCCTGCGGATGGGCTACGAGGCCCGCACGCATATGGACGCCTCCGAGATGGTCAAGCGCGTCCTCGAACGCGGCGAGGACGCCGTCCGGCGCATCGAGTCCGAGACGGCAGAGAGCATCGCCCACCAGCGGCTCAAACGGGTCCGCTGGTTCTGCGAGTGGCTGGAAGGCGAGGTCGTCGAGATGGAGTCCATCGAGGACCCCACCGAGGGCGACCTGTAAGGGCGGGGCTGGTCCGGTCCGATCCCCGAGCCGCTACAGGACCGTCGTCGCGGCGTCGTAGAGGAAGTACACCCCGAACCCGCCGAGGACGACGGCGCTGACGCCCGCGACGACCGGCGCGAGGGCGTCCACGCGGCGTTCGGCCGCCACGAGCGCCGCGGGAAAGCCCGTCACCCAGACCGCGATGCCGCCGAACAGGCCCACGAGCAGTGCCGGGCTCCCCGTCCTGACGACCAGGAGGTCCGCGAGCGCCGTCGAGAGCGGCCGCAGGACGTCGACGGTCCCCGGCGCGAGCAGCGCCACCCCGCCGGTCAGCCAGAAGACGATCTGGTATGGGTTGGTGATAGCGAGCGCGAACGCTTTCCGGAAGCCCTTGCCCGTCTCCCCCGAGGGGCGAAAGCCGCTCTTGAGTTCGCGGGCCGCGCCGTAGCCGAAGTACAGCATCAGCAGGCCGCCGACGCCGACCATCGCCGCCCGGAGCAGCGGGACGCGCTCGACGAACGCGACGACCCCGAACAGCGCACCGAGGAAGAAACAGACGTCCGCGAGCATCGCGCCGAGGCCCGCACGGACCCCCGCGGTCCATCCGCGGGCGACGCTCTCCTCCGCGATGATGGCGTTCATCGGCCCGGGCGGTGCCGCAAGCGCCAGGCCGAACACCACGCCCGCAAGCAACGTCACTAGCACTCCCATCTACCGCCGGCTCCGACCGCCGCCCCGAAAAACACACCGGAGGGCGAGGGTTCAAGCGAGAGGGCGGGACCACCCCCCGTATGTCCTGACGAGCCGACGCGGGACGATCGCGGTCGGGGCGGTCGAGGACCGACCGGCGGTGGGTGTGTGGCACGACGCCCCGCGAGCGAGCGGTGCCGCCTGTTCGCCCCCTCTCGACACCACCGAGCGACCGCGCCGGTCTCAGAAGCCCTGTCCCATCAGGTGGCTGCGCAGGAGGTCCGCGTCCTTGCTCCCCGTCGAGGTGTTGACGACGACCAGCGTGTCGTCCGGCCCGAACTCGTCGGCGACAGCCCACGCCGCGCTGGCCGCACTCGCCGCGGAGGCGCCCATCTCGACGCCCACCCGGCTCGCGACGGCCGCCGCGCTCTCGAGGATGTCCTCGTCGTCGGTCGCGATAGCGCCGCCGTCGCTCTCGCGGAGCGCCGTCTGGACGAGTTCGCCGCCCGCCGGGTCCGGGAGTTCGATGCCGCCACAGACGGTGTCGGGCACCTCCCAGGGGTCGTGGGTCGGCTGTCCGGCCTCGAATGCCTCCACGACCGGCGCACAGCCCGTCGACTGGCAGGCGTACAGCGGCGGGAGGTCGTCGACGAGTCCCAGCTCCCGGAACTCGCGGGCCCCCTTGTGCATCCCGACGAGTCCGGCCCCGCCCTCGAAGGGGTAGAAGACGGCGTCGGGGACGTCCCACTCCAGCCCTTCGAGGAGTTCGTACATCACCGCCTTGTGGCCCTCGTGGCGGTACGGCGTCGCGAACTGCCCGAGGGAGTACCAGTCCTCGTCTGCGGCCGCCTCCTCGAAGGCCGCCTCCGCGTCGGGGTACCGGCCCTCGACGACGCGCATGTCCCCGCCGTGGACGTTTATCATCGCCTTCGTGACGAACGTCGAGCGGGTCGGGACGAACGCGTGACTCGTCAGGCCGGCGCGCGCGGCGTAGGCCGCCGCCGACTGGCCGCCGTCGCCGGTCGTCGCGAGGGTGACGTCCTCGGCGCCGTGTCCGGCAGCGGCGGCCATCGCCATCGCCAGCCCCCGGTCCTTGAACGTCCCCGTCGGGTTGGTCCCCTCGTCCTTGATGACGACGCGACCGACGTCGAGGGCCTCCGCGAGTGCCGGCGCCTCGACCAGCGGCGTCGACCCCTCGCCGAGCGTGAAGCGGTCGTCCGGCGGGAACGGGAACAGCTCGGCGTACTTCGCGTGACCCGGCGGGCGGGATTCGAGCTGCTCGCGCGAGAGCGTCATCGAGTCGTAGTCGTAGACCGCATCGAGCGGCCGTCCCTCCGGGTGGTGGCTCGTCCCGGCGTCGAAGTGCTCGTCCGTCCCCGGACAGACCAGTCCCTCGAAGGCCGACGTCGTGTCCATATCCCCGCTAGCCGCGCGAGCGACTAAGCCGTGTCCGTCTCGCGTCGCCTCCCACCTGTGTTTTTACCCCACCCGCGAGTGGTGAGGCCAATGACAGAAGTCGCAGTCGTCGGAGGCGGACTCGCCGGACTGGTGGCGGCACGTCACCTCGCGACGGCGGGCGTGGACGTCGAGGTGTACGAACGCGAGTCGAGCGTCGGCGGGCGGGTCCGGACCACCCACGAGGACGGCTTCACCTTCGACCGCGGGTTCCAGGTGCTGTTCACCGCCTACCCCGCCGTGCGGCGGGAGCTGGACCTCGAACCCCTCGATCTCCGGGCGTTCACGCCCGGCGCGACCATCGCCAGACCCGGCCACCGGAGCGTCCTCTCGGACCCCCTTCGCGACCCGGGCGCGCTGACCGACACGCTGTTCAACGGCGACGTGCGCTTCACCGACAAGCTCCGGACGTTCGCACTCCAGCGCGAACTCAAACACAGGAACCCGGACGCCATCCTCGACGCCGAGGACACGGACATCGAGTCGTACCTCGCCGACCGAGGGTTCTCCCGCGAGTTCGTCGAGAACTTCGCCGCGCCGTTCTACGGCGGCATCACGCTCGACCGCTCGCTCGGCACCTCGAGTGTCGTCTTCGAGTACACCTTCAAGATGCTCTCGGCGGGTCGCATCGCCGTCCCCGCGGCGGGGATGGGCGCGATTCCCGAACAGCTCGCCGACCATGCGCGAGCGGCGGGCGCGACGATACACACCGAGCGGGCAGTCGAGGCCGTCGAGCCGTCGGGAGACGGCGCCACGCTCGACGTCGGCGAGGGAACCGCCGAGGCGGACGCCGTCGTCGTCGCCACGGACCCGAGGAGCGCGACCGACCTGACCGGCGTCGAAACCCCCCGGGACGCCAACGGCTGTGTCACGCAGTACTTCGCGTTGCCCGACGAGGTCCCCCTCGATACGGGCAAGCGCCTCGTCCTCAACGCGGCCGACGACGCGCCCAACCAGGTCGCCCCGCTGTCGGCGGTGGCCCCCGAGTACGCACCGAGCGACGAGCAGCTGCTGTCGGCGACGTTCCTCGACACCCCCGACGGGTCGGACGACGACCTCGCGGCGCAGGTCCGCGAGACGCTCGCCGCGTGGTTCCCGGTGCGCAACTTCGACCGCCTGCGCCTCCTGCGGACCGAGCGCGTCGAGTTCGCCCAGTTCGCCCAGCCGCCGGGGTTCCGGAACACCCTCCCGGCCGTCGACGCGCCCGACGGCCCGGTGTACCTCGCCGGCGACTACACCCAGTGGTCGTCGATCAACGGCGCACTGGAGAGCGGAAAGCGGGCCGCGGAGACCCTGCTCGACCAGGAGCGATGAGGGAGTTCACTCGATGGGGAAGCGGAGGACGGCACCGATGCCGTCGAACGCTCGTTCGAACTGCTCACCGCGTTCGATGTCGGTGGGTACGACGACCACGTCCCCGCCGATGTCCGACACGCGCTCCTCGTACTCGCCGAGCTCGTCGGTGGGGAAGGTGTCGGCGACCAGCAGGGTGTCGACGGCCTCGAACTCGATGGCCCGGTCGACCTCGTCCCGCCCGTACACGACCGGTTCGGGGGGTTCCGTTCCCGTCTCCATCTCCCCGTCCGTGGCACCGGTGTCGGCGTCGGTGGCGGTGTCAGTGGCGGCGTCCGACTCGTCACCCATCGCATCGAAGAAGCGGTCGAGCGCGTCGCGGGCCTCCCGCTCGTCGGGGTCGAGGAGGTGCTCCTCGCCCTTCTCGGCGAGCTGGCGCAGGCCCTGCTCGGAGGCGTACTCGACGGAGAACGTCCCGCCGACGATGCGGTCCCGGAGTCGATGGTCGAGATGCTCGCCCGACTGGAACTGCTCGACGGTCACCTCCGTCCCCCCGAGGAGGATGCCCTCGACCGTCGGTTCGTCGGCCCGCTGGTCGTCCTCGGAGGCGTCCCGGTCGGTGTCACCGGAGACGTTTGTGGCGGTCTCCGACGGGAGGAACGCGCGGGCGGCGGCCGCCTCGACCGCCTCGAAGAAGTCGTGTTTCTGCTCTTCGCGCTCGAACTCGACCGGGTCGGCGGTCTGGTCGTCGGCGTTGGTCTCGCCCGCGACGTTGCTCTCGACGGACTCGACGCGCTCGACGCGCTCGCCGTCGAACCGGCCGACGACCCCGCCGCCGCGCTCGACGACGACGAGCCCGTAGCTCGCCTCCGGCGAGGACGCCGCCTCCAGCGCCCTGACGTCGAACTCGTTGGCCAGTTCGTAGCGCTCGGTCTCGACCGGCCCCGGGAGGTCGTCGAAGACGAAGTCCGTCAGCTCGCTGTCGACCACGCCGGCGTAGACGACGAGGCCGTTCTCGGGCGTCTCGTCGTACTCGTGGAGGATCCGCCGGACGCGTTCGAGTGCGTCCCGCACGGGCTCCGAGGTGGCGTCCGTGTCGATGTACTCGGCTTCGGCGTGCTCGGACTCGATACGCTCGCGGGCCTCGCCGAGCGACTGCCCGGCCGGGACCGTAAACGTGACGAGTCGGTCGGTGTCCGCGCTGGCTTGCGATAGCGTGTCGATGCGGTCGTGAAGTTCGTGGTCGGAGTGCATTCGAGAGGAGTTGTGAGTGAGCGGTTCGCATCCGCTGTCCGACCGCCCACCGTCGTAGTCCGTCGTACCCCGCCGCCGGTAATCAACGCCGGGCTTGCAAATGAAACTCGGGAGTGGAGCCGGCGCGGAGGGGCCGTTGGGGGGCCCACGACAGAGCAGCCGTCGGAACTCCCCCAGCGGGGGGAACTCGTGGACCTCGCCGGTCGTCCCGCCGGTGACGACGGGCCGGAGCGCGTCGGCGTCCGTCACCAGCGGCGACTGGAAGTCGGCCGTCCGCATCCGGTTGACCGTGACACCCCCCGCGAGGCGGGTGAACGCCGGGAGCATCAGCAGCTCCGCGTCGTCGTAGGACCCCCACAGGTAGCAGGGGTGGTCCCGTCCCTCGATGGTTATCTTCGGGTGGTCGTGGCCGACGACGTAGCGGTCGGCGGTGACCGCCGGCACCTCGTGGCCGTGACAGACGACCGTCCCGCCGTCGTCGAGCCGGTAGGCGGCCTCGCTCGGGCCGTCCCACAGCGAGGCGAGCATGGTGTCATGGTTCCCGGGCGTGACGACGAGGCGGGCGCCGGCCGCCCGGACCGCCCGCCGGAGCGCCGCGAGCGTCTCGGGAGCCTCGCGGGGAATCTCCGAGAAGGAGTGCAGGACGTCGCCCGCGAACACCACCGTCTCGGGGGCGAACTGGTCGAGGAGCGACTCCAGGCGGGTCGTCAGGTCGCGACGCTCGCCGAGCGGGAGGGCCACGTCGCTCGCGGCGTCGCGGCCGACGTGGAGATCCGCGAGGACGAGCGCCCCCGCGTCGGGGAAGTAGACCGCCCGGTCGCGGTACTCGACGGGGTCGGACACGGGTCAGCCCGCGGCCTGTTCGCGGGCGGCCGCGTACGCCTCCCGGAGCTGTTTGAAGTCGTCGGGGTCGCCCCCCTGGTCGGGGTGGACGGCCTTGACCTTCTCGCGGTAGGCGGCCCTGACCTCGCCCTCGCTCGCGCTGGCGGGGAGGCCGAGGACCGCGAAGGCCGCCTCGTCGCGCCCGACGGGTCCCTCGGGGTCCTCGCCCTCGTCCCCGAAGTTCAGGTCCGGCGTCTCGAAGGGGAGGCGCGACCCGATGTACATCCCGGGCACCTCGTGTTCCATGAGCACCGCGTACGTCGCGCTCGGTTCGATGGCGTAGAACACCCGCGGGTCGAACGTGATGGCGACGTCGCGCTTCGGCAGGTAGAACTCGACGGTCCGGCCGGCGACGAAGTGGTCCTCGGCGAACGGTTCCTCGATGGCGCGGAGGTACTGGCGTATCTCGGCGCGGCGACGCGTCTCGCCGCTCCGTCGGGGACCGGGCGAGGGCCGGTCGGGGAACGCCCGTCGGCCGAGGACGAACGCCCCGGCCACGAAGACGCTCAGACCGATGCCGATGAGCACCCCGAGGAACAGCCAGTTGGGCAGTACCGCCTGCGCCACCGTATTCACACGCGGAGTACGTGTGGAGGGGCCATGAACTTCACGAAGACTACAGGCCTGGCCGTCGTCACCGAACCCATGCCGGTCATCAGGTTCGAGACGGCCGACACGAGCGACCACACCGCAATCGGCGAGGGACTCACCGGTCCGGCGCGGGAGGCGGGACGCCTGCGCACCGACGTCGAGGGGGTGAAGTACGCCCTCGACCACGCCGACGGCTGTGCGGTCTGTGGCGAGCCGATAGAAACAGGAGGGACGTTCTACCTCGACAGCGAGGCCGGCGAGGTGCTGTGTGCGGACCACGGCCGGGAACGACGCGGGGAGAGGTGAAAGGTGAGGAGTGAGGGGTGTGGAGTGTGGAGTGAGGAGTGTCGATGAGGGGTTGAGCGCCGCGGGCGTTCCGACCGACCTCAGCCGATGTAGCGCAGGTCGTCGTCGCTCGGGGCGCTCCCCTGTTCCATCTCCTGGATCTTCTTGACGACCTCCTCCATCTCCTCGGCGCGCTCCTCCAGGGAGTCGTAGCCCACGTCGAACCCGACGATGTCCTGGAGGACTTCGAGGACGGCGCGGGCGCTCTTGGGGTCGACGAGGTAGCCCGACGTCTCGCCCATCAGGCAGGCCGAGGGGAGGTCGCGGCGTTCGCCGAGGCCGAGCAGGAGCCCCGAGACGCCGACGATGCCGCCCGCGGGTTCGTCCTCGCGGAACTCCACCATCGGTTCGAGTTCCTCCTTCAGGTCGGCGTCGGAGGCCGCGGCGATGACGTTGTACTCCTCGATGAGTTCGCCGGTGGGGACGCCGCCGAGCGCGAACGCCTGCTCGACACCGTGTTCCTCGGCGACGTCGAGGATGCGGTCGGTCAGACGGTAGTGGCCGGCGTTGTCCTGTGCCTGGTGGTCGCCGGTGAGCACGAGGAGGTCGACCTCGGGGATGGCGTGGAACTCGACACAGGCGAGCTGCGAGCGGCCCTCCTCGATGGTCACCTGCGGCGGGAAGTGCTCGGAGTAGAGCCGGGCCACGAGGTCCGCGTCGAACTCCTCGAGGAGGTGTTCGGCGGCGAGTTTCCCCACGTGGCCGACGCCCGGCAGCCCCTCGATGAGCACCGGATCGTCGAGGTCCGCGTCAGCGACTCGCTCGATGTCGAACTCGTCCATAGCCGCTACTCGCGGGTGCGCCGCTTAAGTGCGCGTCGGTACTCGCCGTACCGGTCCGTCGGGTCGAACGGCGCCGGCGCGGAGTTGACCGCCCGGCCCCCACACGCCGGGCACTCCTCGGCGAGGGTGTAGACGGGGCGGTCGTGGTGGTCGCGCCACGATTCACAGACCCGGATGTCGCTCTTCACGACTCCACTACTCGTCTTCGAGCTGGCGCTCGCGGTGGAACTGGGCGGTGCCGCCGCGTTCGCCGATGGCGGCGCGGGCACGGTCGGCGCTCTCCTCGAGGGCGTCCTCCGCCACCTTGTAGCTGGGCGCCTTCACCTTGATGCGGTACTCGGGCGCGCCGACGTACGTGACGCTCAGTTCGACCTCGTCGGGCACCTCGCCGTTCCCCTCGGCGGCTTCGAGGGCCGCGCGGACGTCGTCGACGCCCTCGGGGTTCGGCGAGCGCAACTGGACGTAGCCCGTCACGTTGACGTAGGGCACCGAGACGTTCTCCCGGGCCGTCGAGACGACGGCCTCGACTTCCTCCTCCGAGAGGTCGGTCTTCTCCAGGGCCTCGGCGCCGTGGATGGCCGCCTGCTCGAAGCCGTCGTACATCGAGCCGTACTCCCCGAGGAGCTCGTTGGCGACGGTGGCGTACTGTTCGTCGCTCATGTCCTCGCCGAAGGCGAGGCTCATCCACTTGTCGGCCTTCCGCTCGTTCTTCCAGTCCTGGAT